>NZ_JBFRQW010000012.1:48447-49245 GCF_041472735.1 Vibrio sp. 10N.261.46.E11 | reverse complement strand
GGTTCATCGCGGCTTTCCGGGGAAAGCCGCTTTTATCTTTAAGAAGAAGTAGTCTGTATCTCGATATCCATACCCCATTCGCTTGATTAGCTTTATCTTGTTGTTTATCCCTTCAAGCGTGCAGGTATTTAACGGATAACTTGCCGATGCGATAACCCCGTGAAGATATGGTCTGAGTTTTCGTGCGAACTCTTTTAATGGCTTAATCCCACTCTCTTGCACTTGTTCCCACCACGCGTCCCAGAGCCCCTTGGCGTGCCCCTCTGATTCACAATACCAAAGCTCTTTGAGTTGCGCTCCGAGTATATAAGTGGTCATTAAGTCCTTATTGAGATTCAATATTTCAGTAAGATAGCTATCTTGGCGTGTATTTAAGTTGCCTCTATTTTTCAGCAGTACCCAGCGTGAACGCTTCACCCATTGCCTCGCTTTTTTGTCTTGCTTAAGTTTGTTTGCTTGGTCGACTCTAACTCTATCCATCACCTCGCGACCGAACTTAGCGACAACATGGAACAAGTCGTAAACGATTTTTGCATTCGGACAGTGCGCTTGAACTTCAAGGTCAAAAGCCGTATTCATGTCCATCGCGACCGCCTCGATATTGTTGCCATGCTTGCCTAACTGCTCGAAGAACGGTCGTATGTCCTTGCGGCTACGGCCTAACCCTACCCAAATGACTTGGTGAGTCTTAGCGTCAGCGATGACTGTGGCATATCGATGTCCTTTAAAGATGGCGAACTCGTCCATGACGAGTTGCCTTAGTCCCTCCCATTTCACTGGCGGTACAACTTGCTGAAG
>NZ_JBFRQW010000012.1:47463-48170 GCF_041472735.1 Vibrio sp. 10N.261.46.E11 | reverse complement strand
GTAAGATAGCTATCTTGGCGTGTATTTAAGTTGCCTCTATTTTTCAGCAGTATCCAGCGTGAACGCTTGACCCATTGCCTCGCTTTTTTATCTTGTTTGAGTTTGTTGGCTTGGTCGACTCTAACTCTATCCATCACCTCTCGACCGAACTTAGCGACAACATGGAACAAGTCGTAAACGATTTTTGCATTCGGACAGTGCGCTTGAACTTCAAGGTCAAAAGCCGTATTCATGTCCATCGCGACCGCCTCGATATTTATCCCATGCTCGCCTAGTTGCTCGAAGAACGGTCGTATGTCTTTGCGGCTACGACCTAATCCTATCCAAATAACTTGGTGAGTCTTAGCGTCAGCGATGACTGTGGCATATCGATGTCCTTTAAAGATGGCGAACTCGTCCATGACGAGTTGCCTTAGTCCCTCCCATTTCACTGGCGGTACAACTTGCTGAAGTCGGCGTTTATCTATCTCTTTAATAGTGTGCCAATGAACGCCCGTTAACTGGGAGATATGCTTAATAGGAAGAAGAGGCAGTAGTTGTTCTATATAACTTTTTAGGCGCTTCGTTATACGAGCATAAGGCTCTAACCAAGATAGCGACTCTGTTTTTATACCGCAGTTACGACACTTAACCCTTCGTGTTTGAACAGAAAGTTCAACAGGAACCCCGAGCAACATGGCCTCTTTCACATGACGCCATTGATACTC
>NZ_JBFRQW010000012.1:0-46608 GCF_041472735.1 Vibrio sp. 10N.261.46.E11 | reverse complement strand
CGATGAACCAAAAAAAAGGGTGTCCTTTGAACATTCAAATGACACCCTTTCACTGTCTTATTTAGTACTCTGTTTTCTAGCTTGTAACTATACGTGATTAGACGTTTCCGCTTTCGCTTACCGTTCTTAACTGAGTCAGATATTTAATCCACCCTTTAGCCTCAGAGGACGGTTCAATGTTGTTCGCACGCTTAGCTTGAGCGAGAGCATTATCTAAGTTCTTCAACTTATACCATGAACGTACTTTGGCCAATGCAACGTCAGCTTGCTTGTTTTTGTCTTTCACTTTGTCTAAAACAACCAAAGCACGTTCGTAGTAACCTTGCTGAACCAATAATTGTGCAACATTCCAATGGTATCGAGTGTTCATGTTCGACGCTAACGTCCACACTTCAATAGCATTGTCCCACTCTTTCGCTAACTGCCAGTAGGTTGCTTGCTCAGCCAGAAGTTGAACATCGCTGTTTGCGTCGTCTAACTTACTAATTTCTTGGGCAGCGCGCTCAGGAATGCCTCGTTTCGCGTACAGTTGTGCAAGTAGCCTGCGGTCTGAATTATTCAATTCAACACCTTGTAGCTCGGCAAGCGCTAAGGTGTTCAACGCATCTCGGCTGCGTTCTAACCTTAACTGAATCCCGACTAGTTGGCGCCACCAGTTGTCTTTTTCTGGTTGAAGTTCAACTAAGCTTTCTAACGTAGGAATTGATTGCTTCCATTGTTTTAACTGTAATTGTGCACCCAGTTTTAACGAGAGAGGCGACAACTGTGGTTTTGAATTGAACTTGTTATGATTACCTATTGCCGCCAGTACTTTCGTCCAGTTTTCAATTTGGTATTCAGCTTGAGCAATTCGCATCCAAAGTGTGTCTTTCTTTTCGGTTTCCGGTGCTGTTTTAACGAGCTCATAATAGTGTGGTAATGCCGCTTTAAAATGCTGCTCGCTAAGCAGCAAATCAGCTAACATACGTTTCGTTACCCAAGCTTGCTCGTCGACCAACAAGCCACTATCCACTGCATAAGTAAGCTGCTTAATCGCCGCGTCAGTTTTACCATCTTGACAGTAAAAAACACCAAGCATGCGAGCGACATAGGCTTGGTCATAGCCTTTAGATAACTCCAAACTAGCCAACACCTCAATAGCCTGTTTAACCTGCTCCTCTTGAGCAAGTTTATTCGCCTTTTGAACGCGAATAACGGTGTATTGGGTAAGCTCTTTTGCCGGTACTGTAAGGGGCAGTATCAACAAGCCCACTAATATCCATATCTGTTTCATCATTTTGCCAACTTAAACTCTAGTTTCACGGTTTGACCAACCTGAGCTATCGCTTTTCCATCGACGACTTTGGGTTGATACTTCCATTTTTTAAGTGCTCTTATTGCTTCGCGTTCAAACATACGACGCGGATTTGCATCCGTAACTTGAATATCAACAGAACGTCCTGTTTCATCAATTGTAAAAGACAAAATGACATACCCTTCAGCGCCACGCTTTAGCGCTTTTGCTGGATAACGAGGTTCAACTCGATAAAGCGGCATTACCTGTTGATTTGACCCAAAGTCAGAAAATGTTGGAGCGTTAATCGCTAGGCCTTCAATTGAAGTATTCAAATCCAGTGAAGACAGTGAAGACATTGAATTCAGAGGCGTTACTTCAGCTTGCGACTGAGACGTTTGCGCTTGCGGTGGCGGCTCTGGCATTTCGGGTTGTTCCGGGACTGCACGTTGTCTTCTCTGTACTTCTTGTTCTTGTTCAACCATTACCATGTTGAAACTTAACGTCTCACCATTTTCTGGCGAACGTTGGTGTCCATTATCGACCATCCAAGCCATGAAAGAAAATAGAGCTAAACCCAACGCTCCCGCTAAAGGTAATGCAAGAAATAGGCGAATCATTGATTAAGATCCTCCAAGATCATCGCTTTTCAGCTGCAAGCGCAATATTTTTAACACCCGCACCTTTGGCAGCGTCCATCACTTTAACAACCGTACCGTTGTAAGCGTGCTCATCTGCCTGAATAACCAAAGAAGCATCAGGTTGCTCTAGCAATAAGTGTTCTAACGTCGCTTGAACACGTTCAACATCCACAACACGTTTATCTATAAAGATGTCGTTCGCAGAAGTAATCGCAACAAAGATACCCGCATCCTTTTGGCTCACTACGTTTGAAGCTTGTGGGCGATTGACTTCAACCCCTGATTCACGAACAAATGAACTGGTCACAATAAAGAAAATAAGCATGATAAAGACAATATCAAGCATCGAAGTAAGGTCTATTTGAGCCTCTTCGTTTTTAGAATGACGTCGACCGAGTCTCATCGTTGACTCCTTAAAGATTTTTCTAATTTCAATTCTAAGCGGTTACACACTTTCGCTAAACGAGCATGAACAAACATGCCCGCTAATGCAGCAACCATACCCGCCATGGTTGGCAGTGTTGCCAGCGAGATACCTGAAGCCATCAATTTAGGATCACTGCTTCCTTGAGTCGCCATGACATCAAAAACGGAGATCATACCGGTTACGGTACCGAGCAAACCCAACATTGGACAAATAGCGACTAACAGCTTAATAAAGTTCAAGTTTTGGTTAAGTAAGATACTCGCTTGCCCCAGCCAACCTTCACGAATGGCTTTCGCATGCCAAGAAGAGTGATCTTCTCTTTCATGCCACTGATTAATCCAAGCTTGACGCTGCTTTGGAAAGTAGAACGCAAGATAAAGCACACGTTCTACCACAAGCACCCAAAAAACGAGGACAACAGAGGCTAGCCACCACAGGACGAAACCGCCCTGCTCCATAAAGTTTGATAAAGACAGCAGCCAGTTACTCGTTAACCAACTCGCTGGTAATAGAGAACCCGACAAAATATCCATTATGCGGCAGTCCCAACTGGTGAAACAACAACGCTTGGTTCAATAGACTTCTCTGCCTGCTCAGCAACAAGGCCAATGCCCTGCTTTTCCAGAATATTGCGAATGTTCTCTGACTGAGTACTCAAAATGTTGTGTGCCAATAGCAACGGCATTGCTGCAACCAGACCAAGTACTGTTGTTACAAGCGCCATCGAAATACCGCCCGCCATGACTTTAGGATCACCATTACCAAACTGTGTGATCACTTGGAATGTTTCGATCATGCCGGTTACAGTACCCAACAAGCCAAGCATTGGTGCTAGTGCCGCCAATAACTTAAGCATCGATAAACCTTTCTCTAGATGAGTTTGTTCATCAACGACGGCTTCTAAAAGGCGCAGTTCTAATGCTTCAACGGTTTGGTTTTGTTCTTTGTCGTAAACCGCAAGAATGCGACCTAGAGGATTGTCTCCAGCTTGTTCAGGTTTTTTAAGTTGAACGCGAATCTTCTGACGAGCGATAGCCAAAGAAATACCACGAACCAACGCGATGATTAGACCAATCGCTAGTAGGCCAAGAATCACTTTACCAACCACACCACCCGCTTGTAGACGGTCAGTTAGGCTTGGCGTAAGTGCTAATTGCTCTAACATGAATCCGCGAGAAGGATCGACAACCACGTTAGATACTTCACCATTCGCTAACGAAGAAAGTGACGTTAACGTTGGGCCATTTTGTGGTTGTTTAAGGTAAGCGATCGCATCTTCACGCTGAGTGTTCCAGCTAACATAGCCTTGCTCTGTCACTAGACCAATCGAACCTAGGCGGTAAGCGTCAACCTTGTTTGTATTGCCTTCACCATTAATGAATGCAATTTGAGATTTGCTAAGCTCAGAACTCGCTTGAATCTGCTCAACCATGCTCATCCACAAACCAGACAGCTGTGGCATTGATGGCAGCGATTTAGCATCGATAATTTGGTCAACAGTCGCTGTGTGCTCTGCGCGATCAACGCTGTTTACTGTTGAGCTAAGCTCTGCGCCTAGTTCTTTCGCGTTTTGACGAACGACACCGAATAACTCACCAAGGCTACCCGTTTCTAAACGCAGTTTTTCTTCTAAACGAGCAAGCTTGTTTTCGTTATCGCTGAAGGTTTGAGTAAGAACGTCTGTCGCGTTTTGAACCGATGTCCGTTTCGCTTCGAGCTCTGCTTTGATCGCTTTAAGCTCTTGTTCAGTCTTATTGAAGTCAGCTTCACGAATTACGTTGTGAGAAGCTTGAGTACGGTTTTCTGATTTTGCTTTGTTAACGAGTTGAGCCGTTGAGTCTGAAGCTGAGAAAGCAGAAAATGAAAGTGATGTAATGCAAAGCAATGCTGCTAATGGTTTTAAGTTCATTACTTAACCTCCGCAACAGTTAAAGAAACAGGTAAAGTAATCAAGCTTGGAGCAGTTTGTTGGCCAGCAATATCGTACGCTTTATCTAGCTCTGACTTCATAGAAGAATCAAGTTCTTGCCATTGAGCTTCTGTTTGATTCCAAGCCCAGTATTGGCTGCCATTTAGATTACGAGCAACCAAAGAGATACGACCCAAATGCAGAACATCTGCCTCGATTGTTTTATCGCTCGCCAATGCGACACGACCTTGGTAAACACCCAGCTTAATTCCGTAGTCCATCTCGATTTGGTATGCCTCTAGGATGCGGCGGTATTTCTCAGCATCACTTACGTCAGCACGAGTCATCATTGCTTGTAGCTTTTCTACTCTTTCTAGACGCTGTTCTTTCTTAATCGGCACGTCTTTCTCTACCAACTGTTGAAGGCCATCGATCATTTGATACATCAATGGCACGACACCTTGGCGTGTGTATTTGATTTCTTCGATCTGCTCTTCAATGCTTTGAGCTTCTTGGTTTTGGCTCTCGACTAATGCAGCAAGGTGATCGTGATAGATTTCTAGGTTTTTAACTTCTTCTTGCAGACGCTCAACCTCAGCTTGCAGCAATAATGTTGCTTGTGAGCTTTTATCAATAACCTTCTGGCTCGAAGCCGACGCGTTATTGGTCTTGTTTTGAATTGATTGAGCTTGATCCAAGCTGTTTGCCATCGATGACGTTGCAACCAAACTGATGGCAAGTGCTAGGCTAGTTTTTAAAAGATTCATAATTGTAGTCATTTACTTTAGAAGAAGAACAAATGAGTTTTATTGATAAGCAGTCTCATTATCATTAAAAACCACTCGCATTGCTAGGGGTATTTTTACTAAATAGCAGAATCAAGAAAGGGGAAAGTCGAAACTTTCCCCTTAGCATTTAAGCTACCAATAGTACCCTACTAACAAATTAGTATTTTACCTGTAACGTAGCCATGTAGTTACGACCTTCGCCAACAACAACGCCGCGAGTGCTGCCGCCTTCTAGGTAGTCTGTATCAAACAGGTTCTCTACATTAAAGCGTGCAACAAAATCTAAGTTCTCATCGTACTTAATAGTATGTGCAACACCTGCATCTACACGAGTGTAAGCGTCTTTCTTAAATGTGTTAGCACTTTCAGTGTAACGCTCACCTACGTGATACACACCTAGGTTTACATCAGTACCGTTGTTGAATGCGTAAGTAGACCAGATGCTTGCAGTAAATTCAGGAACGTCTGCTGGTGTTTTACCATTAAGAGCTGGGTCATTCTTATATTCAGCATCTAAGAACATTGTTGACGCGCTTACAGAGAACGCATCCGTCACGTAGCCCGTCGCTGCTAGCTCCACACCGGTGTGAACTTGTTCACCAACCTGTGTTGTACGCGTCTCTTTTGCGTGAGATGCAGGAAGGTCTTCTGTAACTTGCATGTTCGTTTGTGTGATCTGGAATACTGCACCTGATACGAATAAACGCTCGTCAAACAATTCCCACTTAGAACCTAGCTCGTACAATGATCCTTGTTTCGGCTTTTGTGATTGACCGAAGTTCACATCTTTCGAGTTTGAGATTTCACCTACAGGTTCAAAGCTTTCAGAGTAAACTGCATAAATTGAACCATTTTCAGCCGGTGAGTACACCACACCTAGTTTTGGTAAAAGATTGTTGTACGTCTGCTCTTTAACTTTCGACGTGCCTTTGTTGCTGATCGTTTTATCGTATGCTAAACGAACACCTGCAAGCGCTTGCCATTGGTCGTTAAAAGTCACAAGGTCTTGAACGTATAGACCGTAGTGTTGGCTTTGTGAATGCGATTGTGAATCATCATTTTTGTAATGAATGTCCGCTGGCATATCAAAGCCTTTACCACACTCTTTTATTGCATCTGCTTCTGATGCATTTTCACAAGCATAATCCCTTACATACAAGCGCTTGTAATCGTAATGCAAACCATTAGCGCCAACCAATAGACGATGGTTTACACCCAATGCATCAACATCACCTGTGAAATCTACATAGGCCGTATCGAACGTCCACTCATCATGGCGATCAGAAACTTGATACCCGAACGTCTTGCTTTTCTTGTTTGCTTTAACTTCGTTTTTTGACTCTGTACGACGACGCTCGTAAAACTGGCGGTTAATACCAGACTTAACCGACCATGCATCGTTTAAGTTTGCTGTAAGACCCACTCCGTAGTTTGCAACATCATTGTCTGTTTGTGCAAAACGTTGATCATTAACCGTATTTGGGTTGATCGCTTTACCCGTTGTCTTATCAATCTTAGAGCCGTTATCTAGGTCACCTAGCTCTTGCGTACGATCGTAATGTGCAGATAACATTACATCTTCGTTGATATCGTAATCAACAAACAGGCCACCAACAAAACGTTCAGTTTCCACATCTGTGCCGTCAAAGCGAGTGCGGTAAGAGTCTTGATTTTCTTTTGAAACGACAGCACGAGCACGTAATGTCTGAGCATCATTCAATGAACCGCTTACATCTGCGACAGTACGAGTGTAGTTGTCAGAACCAATGTCTTGACTCACGTTAACTTGCGTTTCGTACGTAGGCTTCTTCGTCACCATATTAACAAGGCCGCCTGGTGCTGATTTACCGTAGAGTAAACCTGCAGGGCCTTTTAGTACTTCAACGCGTTCTAGTAGTTCTACCGGTTGACGGTAATGAGACCAGTGTTGAACACCATCGCGCAAGTAACCAGAACTGCTTCCTAGAGAGAAACCACGTAGGTTGAAGCGCTCACGGTTCGTTGATTTAGAACCCGCTGAAATTGAAGCATCATTTTTTAATACTTCGCCAAGCGTGCTTGCGCGTTGCTCATCAATGATTTGCTCATTGATAATCGTAACTTGTCCCGGAGTCTCTAATTGAGTGGCCTCCATGCGCATTGCCGTTGTATTCGTGTCGGCTTTGTAGCCGTAATCACGGCCTTCAACAACCATATGTTCATCAGTTTTTACTGTTTCAGCCAATGCTGCTGGTGAAACTAATACTGCGCCGATCACTAAAGCCAATGGCTTTTTTGAAAACATGTCCTTTTCTCCACTTTTATTCTTTTAGACGAACACTTTGCTATTTATTCGATGTGTCCGTTAGACCGTTTCCGGTACCACTGAATCATTTCGCGACGGAATATAAGTGATAACTATTACTATTTGCATTAAATTTACATTCTTTGCATTCGTAACGCTTTGTAAAGACTTGCTGTAAATCGTTAACCCACAGTGAAAACACCCAACTCGATCCCGTTATTTGATGTGTACTTGAATTGAAAATCGGTTCTTGGCGCCAAATTTTGTGTAGATCCACCCTTTTTTCAGCAAATGTAATGAGCAAAAATCTGTCATAAATTCCTGTTATCTTATTTATTACCTTTGGAATGGCAATAGTTTGTATAAAACACTCGCAATATGTAAAAAATTGGTGAATAACTTTGTTTTAGTTTGTTTCAATCGAACAATTATCGGTGATTACGATCACATCTGTAATTTCAAACTCATTTTTTGTTTTTCGATTTGATCAACCGACTGCTAATCTCCTGCACACTTTGGAAAGGTATCAAAGTTATAAATAATAAGGAGTGTTCTAAATGAATACCAAGAAACCTATGTCTCTGACCGGCCGAGTTATCCTCGGTATGGTTGTAGGTATATTAACGGGATTTGCCATTCAATCCCTTTTTGCTGAAAGCGGATTTGTTAATAACTACGTCGTTAACGGACTCTTTGAAGTTGGTGGACAGATCTTTGTCGCCAGTTTAAAAATGCTTGTTGTGCCACTCGTCTTCGTTTCACTCGTGTGTGGTACAAGTTCTCTTAAAGATTTATCAACTCTTGGCCGTATGGGGGGCAAAACGCTTGCACTCTATATTGGTACCACTGCTGTTGCGATTACTTTAGCACTGACTATCGGTAACCTGTTCCAACCTGGAGCTGGTGCGGATCTCACAGCTGCTAGCTCGTTCAAATCAGCAAACGCCCCATCTTTAGGCCAAGTGATCATCGACATGTTCCCGACCAACCCTATTCAGGCGATGGCTGAGGGCAAAACGCTACAAGTTATCGTGTTTGCAGTATTATTCGGTATCGCGATCAGTGCTGCAGGGAAACCTGGGGAGCGTATCGCTGCCGTTTTCTCTGACTTGAATGAAGTCATCATGAAGCTGGTTGCGCTACTAATGAACCTTGCTCCTTACGGCGTGTTTTTCTTGATGGCTAAACTATTCTCAGGCCTTGGTTTGGGGGCAATTTGGAACCTAGCGGAATACTTCTTAGTACTGGCTGGTACCCTACTTCTACATGGTTTGGTGACTTACAGCGCAATGCTTAAAGGATTCGCAGGCCTTAGCCCGATAACGTTCCTTCGTAAGATGGAAGATGCGATCATGTTTGCATTCTCAACTGCCTCTTCGAACGCAACAATTCCAGTTACAATGGAAACGGCTAAAAACCGCATGGGCGTAGACAACAAGGTCGCTTCTTTCACTGTACCACTAGGTGCAACAGTGAACATGGACGGTACTGCGATCATGCAGGGTGTTGCGACTGCGTTTATCGCACAAGCGTACAACATCGATCTAACTATGGGTGACTACCTAATGGTTATCCTAACAGCGACACTGGCTTCTGTTGGTACTGCAGGTGTTCCTGGTGTAGGTCTTGTTATGTTAGCGATGGTATTGAACCAAGTAGGTCTGCCGCTTGAAGGTATCGCGCTAATTATGGGCGTTGACCGTCTTCTTGACATGATACGTACTGCTGTAAACATTACTGGTGATAGTGCTGTAACTATCATTGTAGCTAAGTCTGAAGGATCTTTTGACGAAGCTCGCTTCAATGACCCGGCAGCTGGTGAGAAAGAAGAAGAAGTTAAGCTAGCACGCCAACAGGCATAATCTCGCTTATCTGATGCTCTTGTCTTCAAGCTCTGGCGTAATTAATGGCTACGCCTAGCTCATTCAAAGCACATAAAGAAAAGCGCCACTGCTGATGCAGTGGCGTTTTTTATTGGGTTCTCTTAGAGCCGATACGATTCAACGCTCGCCTATTTTCTCATTGCAGGGGTGAGCGTCGAGTACCGAACCTAACGCTTAATCTACGATAGGAAACATGAGCTTCACTCTAAGTCCCCCACCTTCTCTGTTCTCCGCGGTAACATGTCCATTCATCACTCCCATGGCTTCCTTAACGATCGCGAGTCCAAGACCATAACCACCAGACTGTTTATCTCTGGCTGACTCGATGCGGGTAAACGGGTCAAAGATATCTGCAATCTTGTTATCTGGAATGCCTTCACCATCATCCCCTACAGAAATGACACTGTAACGTCTATCATTAAGCTGCTCGTAGGTCGTGACGACAATATGGGCATTATCTCCTGCGTATTTGATCGCATTTCCAATAAGGTTACTGATCACTCTTAAGAGCAGCCTCTCATCAACATTAACCATTGATGTCGTTGTTTTCAAATCACCAACCAAAGTTTGATTAGGTTTCAAGTCGTTTTGCATCTGGGCAATTAGCATCGAACAATAATGTTCAAGATGCATTGGAGTTAACTTAGAATCATAGCGAGAAGTTTCTAAGCGGCTGAACTCAAGAATTTCACCCACCAGCTTATTCATCTCTTCCGTTTCGTTTTCCATTCGCTCGAGCAAACCCATGCTTTTTTCATCGACTTTGCTGCGTAACAAATGCAATGCGAGATTTTGCCTTGCTAACGGTGTTCTCAGCTCATGTGAGACATCACGAATCAAACGACGCTGCTTTTCAGCCAGAGATTTAATCTCAAAGGTCATATGGTCAAAATCATTGGCAAGCTCATTGAATTCACGTGTAGTTGAATCCAACTCAGACACCACGCTCACAGAAAAATCCCCTTGCGCGAGCCTTCGACTGGCCTCTCTTAAACGATCGAGTGGTTGCTGCAGGCTTTTCGCCATAATAATGGAAAACAGCGATAGCACGATCAAAGCAATCACAGCTTTAAGCGCGTAGGAATACGGTGCAAAGGATTTTGCTGGATGAAACTGGCCTGGTAGTTGGACCACGAGCGTGTTGCCGTTATCAAGTGGCAAGCCGAAGATAGGCTTACTCACTCGATCACTGAGTTGATGATCTAGTGTACGAAGGTACTGCAACTTAAATTCGAAATGCGGATGCATGTGTCGATGGGTAATGGGACGATTGTTTTCATCAATTACGAATAGATAGTAACCTTGAGCATTACCCCAGTCGGCAAGCTCATCCATGTCCCCTTCTTCGATCAATACATTAGCTTGATAAGCCAAATCCAACATCTCAGCTTTAACGGGCTCAGAGACCTTTAACAAGGCTTTCATGAGCGCTCTTTCTGCAACACCTTGAAGGATGAGTATGCTGACTAAAATCACAGTCAAGTAACTGAACAGCTGAAACGTTAAGCCATCCTTACGCTTGATAACGAAATCAGGGCACCGTAGAAACCGGTTAATCATACTCCTACCGACTCTAGGTAGCTGTAGCCTTGACCGCGCACAGTTTTAATATGTTGCTTTGATAAGCCAGCCTGCACCAATTTTCGACGTATATTGCTGATATGCATATCTAAATTACGATCGAAGGGGCAAAGCTCTTTTTTCAATACATGTACTTGTAAGTCAGATTTTGAAACAACGATACCATCATTTTTGATCAGATAATCAAGCAGCTCTTTTTCAGTGCCCGTTAAAGGTAGACGGGTAAGTTGCTCGCACAAGCCTTGATTTGATGAAGCCATTGACTGTCTTTGACGCTCAAAGCCAACTCGTCGCAAGATCACCTTAATCCGAGTTAGAAGTTCAGGTACATTGAAAGGCTTAGCGATGTACTGATCTGCACCCGCTTGATAGCCATCTAACATAGAGGCATCGTCATTAAGCGCAGTTAGCATAAGGATTGGAGTAGCAAAACGCTGACAAATGCGTCTCGCGACTTGAATCCCACTTAAATTGGGGAGCATCACATCGAGTAAGACTAAATCAACAGGATTCGATTGAATAAACTCTAGAGCGGATTCACCGCAATGAACGGTATCAACGTGATACCCCTCATTTTCCAACACTTCACCCAATAACTCACACAACTGAATATCATCATCAACAACTAAAACACGAGACATTGCACACACCGATAAATAAGAACTGTTTGCATTCTAATTATCGTTATTATTGATTTCAATTATAAAGTGCGTGATTTCCTCTACAGAAGAAAATCTTTTTCAATCGGTACAAATTTTGACGCAGAATCGATAAGATTTTGAGCGGTTAACCCGGGAACGCCGTACACTTCAACGGGCTTTCCAAAACGTTCCTTAATTCGTTCAACTAAGACTTCGAAATCACCGTCGCCCGATACCAGAATAATCCTATCGACCGTCTCAGCAAGCTCTATCGCATCTAGTGCAATACCTACATCCCAATCCCCTTTTGCGCTACCATCGCGACGCTGAATAAACGGTTTCAACTTCACATTAAAACCAACACCGCGCAAGATATGGTGGAATTGACGCTGTTTGGGATCTTGACTAGAGATCGCGTAAGCATTGGCTTCAACAACGTTGCACCCTTCCGTGGCAACATACCAAAACTGGTTATAGTCGAAGTTAGAACGGTATTTATCTCGAGTTGTGTAGTAAACGTTCTGAACGTCGACCAAAATTGCTATGTTTTCCATAAATTCATACCTTTAGATTTTCCGTATACCCTATTCTATTCACTTCTAAAATGCGAGTCGCTTTCTTTAATAAAAATGAACCTGTTGGCTATCGTTAACGTAGATCTAAACACGTTTAATACAAACCTAGCTATGCTTAATACAGTCGCATCAAATTTGAAGCCCATCACTGTAGGTATCTCGTCAGTGTGATAAGCCGAAATTAGTTTGTAATCAGGATCAGAGTTACTAGAGGTTGGTTGACTATGCTACATAAACAAACACACAAATCGAGCTTAGGCATGGACACCACCAAAGCAACACAAGCAACCAAGTGCTCAAACACTTGGCCTACTGTATCAAAGGTTCTAACTATCAGTACGGTATTAATCATGAGCTTAACCATCAACTCAGTGCTTGCCTACCCTGCTTATTCTCATTCCAATCCACTCCCACACCGAAGCGTCATATATTTCGCGCCAACAGAGGATTCAGTGGTCAAAGAATTTCTAAACGAAGTGTTGATCAACAACTGTCAATTGGACGAACGTGATGTGGTTATCATGGTCATCGCAGAGAGCGGTTACACCGTTCCGGCATGGTTAGTTGAAGAATTTAATTTAGAAGCGGTGACGAGCAGTTATGGAATACCAAAAGGTTCACACACTGCCGTGTTGATTGGTAAAGACGGAAAAGAGAAACACAGATGGAATGGTAAAACAGATTGGCGCTTAATCACCAATATCATAGATGAAATGCCCATGCGCCAACAAGAAATGCAGCGACAAAGTAGCCGCTGCAGTATTTAACTCAAAACAAATTGCTAGAGCGTGACTTGGTTACTTGTTAAACCAAGCCAGTTTTTCATGGAGCTGAGCAACACTTCCAACCACAATCAGTGCTGGGCTCTTTGCAACGCCAGCAAGATCAGCTAGGTCGCGTAGCCCACCTCTAAACACTTTCTGCTCTTGGCGAGTGCCATTTTCGATAATCGCAACAGGCATATCTGCTCGCATACCGTTATCGAGTAAATTCTTCTGGATATTGGGGCTCTCTTTCAAGCCCATATAAAACACAATTGTGTGATTGTGCTGAGCAAGAGAACGCCAGTCAATATCTTCGCCATCCTTCTTCAAATGACCCGTAATAAACTGTACGCTTTGCGCGTGATCTCGATGTGTAAGCGGAATACCCGCATAAGCTGTTGCGCCTGCAGCTGCCGTGATACCGGGTACTACTTCAAACTTCACACCATTTTCAGCTAAAGTTTCACACTCTTCGCCACCACGACCAAAGATAAATGAATCACCACCTTTTAGACGCACAACGTGCTTGTTTTCTTGTGCTTTAGTCACCAACAGCTGGTTGATCTGATCTTGTGGTACGCAGTGATGATCGAGCTTTTTACCCACATACAACATTTCTGCTTCTGGGTTAGCCATCGCCAAGATATCTTTTGATACCAAGCGGTCATAAACCAACACGTCTGCTTGTTGAATCACTCGTGCTGCTTTTAATGTAAGTAAGTCTGGGTCGCCCGGACCTGCACCTACTAATGAAACCAATCCTTTGGTTACTTCTCTAACATTCGATGACGATACTTCTGACATGCTGCGCTCCGAAGGTTTGCTTGTTTTATATCAAGCTTCAATCTTTGGGATAAGTCACTGTATTCATGATAACTTATCCAAATCCTTAACCCTTAGACTATCAGGTGTTGAGTTAAATATTCAGTCTAAATACTAACGAAGATAGAAATAATTATAACAAAACAATCTATTGCGGATGTTTTGCTCAATAGCAAACAACGCATCTGTGATAACTAAGGGTTTGTCTGCCCGAAAATACACTGACAGCTTTCAAATTAAAAAGCCCCAAACACGTTGTTGGGGCTTTCAATCTCATACTAATTACGTTTCATCGTATTCAGAATTACTTAGCGCCTAGCGAAGGAGCTGTTTTAGCGTGAGTTAGGTACAGAGGAACACATGTCATTAGTAGACCACCAACGATGTTACCTAGGATTGTTGGGATAAGGTTGAAGTTCAACCATGTCGCGATACCGAAGTCAGCGCCAAGAATCATACCCAGTGGGAATAGGAACATGTTTACAACTGTGTGCTCAAATACAAGTGCGAAGAAAATGAAAATTGGGAACCACATCATTGCTACACGACCAGTTACAGTACGTGCTGTCATGTTACCAATCACACCTAGACATACCATTAGGTTACAGAAAATACCGCGCACGAAACACGTAATCCATCCGTCCATACCCATGTTTTCAAAACCTAAACTACGACCAGTAGATACAGCTATGAACTTTTGAGCAACTGCGTTTGGTTCTAAAGAGAAGTTACCTGTAAGTGAAATTGCCACTAACACTGCAACAATAAGAGAACCAATTAGGTTACCCAGACCAACGATACCCCAACAGCGTAAGATACGTCCCCAAGTAATACCTGGGCGGTTATCGAATTTTGCTAAAGGTGCTAAACCGAAAACGCCCGTTACTAGGTCGTAGCCCATAACACTTAAGATTACGAAACCTACAGGGAACACAAGAGCGCCCACAATACCAATGCCGGTTTGCACGATAGTCGTAATTGCCACAACAACGGCAAGAGAAAGAATGATGCCTGCCATTGTGCTTCGGATCAGAAGATCACGAGTGCCTGTTTTTGTTTTTGCTTCACCTACGTCGATCATAGTTTGAACAAATTCAGCTGGTTTGAAATCAGGAGACATAATGTTGTCCTTAAAAAAGTTAAAAATAAAAGTTAAAAATTGATAGGAAAAGGTTCTAATTGCCGAATTAAGGCAATGTCGATAACTAGAACCCTTGATCTATCAAATCTTACTAATCAGTGAGATTAAGCAGAGATTTCTACTGCGCCTTTAGTAACACGAGCTTTATAAGCTTTAACGCTAAACTGCTCGTCTTCCATGCACACGCCTGTCGTCAGGTTAAAACGTTGCTTCTTAAGCGGGCTTGCCACCCAAAGCGCTTCTTTGTGCTCAACAATCAAACCACGTGATAACACGTTAGATTGGAAGTAAGGGTCTGTGTTGCTAATCGCAAATACTTCTTCAGCCTTAGTTGGGCGGAAGACTGCTACTTGTTCACCAGCAACCAATGCACAAACACCGGTACCTGGGATAATGTCTTCGATCTTACAAACTTTGGTAAATGCCATGATGTCGTCTCCCCTTAAACAGATTCTACGTGAATGATGTCGCACTGATGCTTTGAAGTAATGGCTTCTGGGTGTTTTTCTGTGAATGTCGCTGGACGGTGTTGCTCACGACCATCATCAACAAACACTACATTTTCATCACGGTCATCAGCATTGATGAAGTGTGCAAAACGCTTAAGTTGAGCTTCGTCGTTGATTGTATCTGTCCACTCACAAGCAAAGTTACCTACTAGACCAGCAATGTCAGTTTCAAGTTGGTCATTGATGCCAAGCTTGTTGTCTACAATTACTTCACGTAGATAGTCAACGCCGCCTTCTAAGTTGTCCATCCATACCGAAGTACGTTGCAGTGGAGCCGCCGTGCGGATGTAGAACATCATGAAACGGTCGATGTATTTAATCAGCGTTTCTTGGTCTAGGTCACTTGCAAGTAGGTCTGCGTGACGAGGCTTCATACCACCGTTACCACACACGTACATGTTCCAACCAGCATCAGTTGCGATGATACCTAAATCTTTACCTTGAGCCTCAGCACACTCACGAGTACAGCCAGAAACACCAAACTTCATCTTATGAGGAGTACGGATACCTTTGTAACGGTTCTCGATCATCACGCCAAGACCAACTGAATCTTGAACGCCGTAACGACACCAAGTAGAACCAACACATGTCTTCGCCATACGAAGTGCTTTTGCGTAAGCTTGACCTGTTTCGTAACCTGCAGCGATTAACTTTTTCCAGATTGCTGGTAAGTCGTCTTTCTGAGCACCGAATAGACCGATACGTTGTGCACCCGTAATCTTGGTGTACAAGTTGTATTCAGCAGCAACATCAGCAAGAACGCTAAGTGCTTGAGGCGTTACTTCACCACCCGCCATACGAGGGATAACAGAGTAAGTACCGTCTTTTTGCATGTTACCGAGGAAGTTATCGTTGGTATCGTGCAGCTTCACGAGTTCTGGCTTAAGGATGTGTTCACCCCAGCAAGAAGCAAGGATAGAACCCGCTAGAGGCTTACATACTTCACAGCCGTAACCTTTACCGTATTTCTCTAGTAACTCATCGAATGTTTTAATTTCTTCGATGCGAATAAGGTGGAAAAGCTCTTGGCGAGAGTAAGCAAAGTGCTCACAAACGTCGTTCTTCACTTCCACACCAGCTTTAGCAAGTTCAGCGTTCAGTACTGAAGTCACAAGTGGAATACAGCCACCACAGCCAGTACCAGCACCCGTTACCGCTTTGATATCACCAATGGTGTGGTGACCTTCAGCAACGGCTTGTGCAATCTTGCCTTTAGTTACATCGAAACAAGAACAGATAACGGCAGATTCAGGAAGAGAATCCGCGCCAAGTGTTGGCTTTTCAGCACCCGCGTGAGCAGGAAGAATCAATGCATCTGGATGCTCTGGTAGGTCGATTTCATTCAGCATTAGCTGAAGAAGATCACCATAGTCAGACGTATCGCCGACCATTACCGCGCCAAGCAGCTTCTTGTTGTCTTCAGAAACGATTAGTCGCTTGTAAATTTCTTGTTCTTCGTTTTGGTAAACGTAGCTCTTACAACCTGGAGTGCGGCCATTAGCATCACCGATAGAACCTACTTTCACGCCCAGAAGCTTAAGCTTCGCAGACATGTCAGCACCTTCAAATGTGCTTTCGTTACCGACAACGTGGTCAACCGCCACTGTCGCCATTTTATAACCAGGAGCCACTAGACCGTAGAACGTTTGGTTCCAAGATGCACACTCACCGATAGCGTAGATATCTTTGTCTGTCGTTTGACAGTGATCGTTAATCTCGATACCACCGCGAGGTGCAATACCTAGGCCCATTTGACGAGCAAGTTTGTCTTGTGGGCGAATACCAGCAGAGAATACGATGAAATCAGTTTCTAGCTCTGTACCGTCTGCAAAACGCATCACGTTACGAGCTTCTGTGCCTTCAGGAGCAATTTCAAGCGTGTTCTTGCTTGTATGGACATTTACACCCATACGTTCGATCTTTTGACGAAGCTGATTACCACCAGCAAGATCAAGCTGCTCTGCCATAAGCTTTGGAGCAAACTCTACAACGTGAGTCGTCACACCTAATGCCTTTAGCGCACCAGCCGCTTCAAGACCAAGTAGACCACCACCTACAACAACACCAGATTTAGAATCCTTTGCCGTCGCTTCGATAGCTTTTAAGTCTTCGATAGTACGGTAAACAAAACAGTCTTTACCTTCGTTACCTTTGATTGGCGGAACGAATGGGAATGAACCTGTCGCAAGGATGAGTTTGTCGTATTGAATTTCACGACCAGTGCTTGAGTAAACTGTTTTCTTTTCACGGTTAACGTTAATAGCACGTTCGCCGATCAGCATGTTGATGCCGTGTTTCTCGTAGAAGCCTTCTTTTACCAAAGAAAGTTCATCTGCAGTGTGGTGTGAAAAGTAAGAAGAAAGGTGGACACGGTCATACGCAACACGTGGTTCTTCACAGAACACCGTGATGTCCATGTTTGCAACATCTGTCTTCTCGACTAAATCTTCGATATAGCGATGGCCGACCATCCCGTTACCGATTACGACTAGCTTCATCTTGCTCATAAGAATTCCTGAAGGTTATATATTTCTTAACTGAGCGAATAATGAATTATGAAAGAAAATGAAAATATGATGTAAATCAATTACGAAAACAAACCACCCTAAAGGGGTAGAGCAAAAGAGGTAGATATGCTTGATTATCGAGCAAAGCAAACGAATAACCACAGTTTAGATAGGGTTTAGCGGGGTTTTATATACACTTTAATGCATTATTCGGAATGTTGTAAAGTTTCAGAATAGGTTACCAACAACGCAAGTAAATGACAATCATTTTCATTTAGGTTCTTATAAATATATATAGAAGCTTATAAATACATGTAGAACACCGTTTGCATGAAAAACTATGTGTAATTGTGAAAACCATTCCTACCATGCGGAATTGAAACGAAGCTATTAGCCCTTTTAGCCGGTGAGTAACACAATACCAAAGCCGCCGCATGCCACCTTCAACACTAAAACTAACGCACAGTAACGATGCAACGCGTTGCCTCGCTCGCCTAGAGAAAAGACTCAAAGCGATGTGCTCTTCAAATGGAATCGTACAATTTACTTAATAATTCACATCGTGCTTGTTACCATTGTCTTCAAGCTCTTTTTGAATTCGCCTTGCACCATCACGTTCTTTTTTTATCTTCAAAGACTTCTCGAACTCTGCTATCAAGCAGCTTACGCCGTTCGTCTCGTTGAGTGACCTTGTGGCGATTTTCAATCCAATAATAAAACCCACTTCGAGCCCCCCCGAACACCTTAGCCATACGGACAACCTTATATAGCATCAGGTGTTCGAGCATAAACTCATAGCAATCTATTTTAGATTTTTCGCGAAGTAGGTGGCGGCCTTTTTTACGATGTCTAACTCTTCAGCTTACTCGGCTAATAATCGTTTGAGCTTGGCATTCTCAATCGCTAATTCTTTTTCTCCATCACAGGTATTTGTGCCTTTTTTGACCGCGTTTAGCCGTCCATAGATTTGAGACTCATATAAAGATAGTTGTCTTGCCGCAGCCACAACGCCTGCTTTCTCGGCTAGTTTGAGTGCTTCTGCTTTAAATTCAGGAGCATGTTTAATTCGTGTTTTCTTAATTGTCATTATTCACCTCGTTAGTGACTGTACTCACTTAACTCAGTGTCCAAAACTATTGGTACGGATCATTACTGAGCAAACATGCTTTGTAAGACATTGTATGAGTATGTCTTACAGCAACTTCTGTCACTAAACAACGCACTTCAGTTCCGTATATTGATACTTCGTATGAATAATAAGGTGTGTCATGAAAACTCTATCTTTAGCTACCTTAGCGACAGCTATCTTTCTCATTGGATGCGGTTCAAATCAAAGTAAATCGTTATTCAATAAGGCAAACGCAGCACCGTCAGTTGTACATGGAATTACGATTGAAGCCGTTCCCTCTCAATTCGCTGAATACTCTCAAGCAGGCTACAACCGATATGTCGCGATCAATGCTCCGAATGGCAAATCGATCCATATTTTGATTATGGATCGCCTGAGCGATTATCAAATAGTCAGAGCCGTCAATGTTCTCAACCACTATCTAACTCCTGTTGATGGCACTAAGTATGGGAGCGCTGACTCAAAACGCGAGATTGCAAACGCGATGGCTAACAATGGCGCAATACTAAAGCTAATGAATTATTACGATGAGCCACGATACAACGATGACTTGCCCGGGCAGCCCTTGTTCGAAGAAGAGATTCAGGTTGAAGGCGGTGAATGGTATGTCCAACAAGATTATCAAGAGCATCGGGACGCCTCTTATGAAGAAATACTGCACCTAGTTCATGACTATGGTATTGGCGTTTACGACTCGCCTGAAGGTGCAGTAACCGCATTACCTGAATTTCAAAAAGAATTTAATGCGATACAGAGACAAGCATTACACCATGCTTACACACCACCCCGTGATATTTTAAAAGAGTGGCAAGAAGAAGTCAGCGTTGATCAAGAGTACTTTGCCGCTGTAATTGATAGCTACTACGGACTTTGGGGAGCATACAACGGCAAAGGTATGTGGGGGTTATACCAAGTTAAAACCCGCGACGATTTCTCAAAAGAAGACCCCGATGCACAAGCGATAGTAGAACAGATTTTCTCTCCAACATTGACTTACGATGCATACATTGCTGATACATTCACTGGTACATTTAAAATGAGATATGACCCAGCGACGTCCTATACTCATCACTCTCAATATCTTACTAAACTAACGCTATCAGGTAACAATGATGCGAATATTGAGATCAACGAGCATGACAACCGCGTAACCGGAAACGCGGGGGTAAATACAGTGATCGCCCATGGCCCTAAAAGTGAATACCAAATTCATGATCTGGGGAATGGTAAATTTCAGCTTAATGATACCGTCGTTTCGCGTGACGGCTTGAACGTGCTATCCAGTATCGAAAAAGTACAGTTCACTGATCAGCTTTTGTCTTTTAGGTAATATTGACCAGTTTACAACTTAGTCAAAATGAACCAACAGTGACATTGCACAATATTGTAGAGTTTGATGTAAACGAAGTGCCTCCTAGCTCAATTGACCGCTACAAGTCATTCGGGAAAATTAAGTGACAGGAAGCACTATCAAAATAGGTGGTTTAAGGAAAACTTGTATGTGTATGTTGCCAGCTCAACTTTCGATTAACTTAATTCCTTTTTCTTTACAGTACACGGGTTACCCGCAGCCATACAATTAGCCGGTATGCCCTTTGTGACAACACTACCTGCCCCTATAACTGCTCCATCGCCAATATTAACGCCAGGTAAAACAATACAGCCATAACCACTGTATTTGGACAGTTAACTGAAACGCTTGTCAGCGTTGTAACGCCAGAAAGATACAAAAAAGCCAGTCGAATGTTTCGACTGGCTTTTCAATAACTACTTTCCGTTTATCGACTCACTCAAATATTATGAGCTTGGCACTACTCGCTTCTCTTTGAGCTGGTCAATTACATAACCCGGCGCCACTTTCGAAAGCTCTACCAAGCATTCGTCTGTTTTCTCATTACCGTAGCGTACGTAAATGTCACAGACTGCGTACAACTGCTCTGGAGAGCCCGAGATCAGATACGCTTTTTCGAAAGACTTGGTCGATTTATCGATGTCTAATTCTTCTTGTAATACCCCATTGAGGTACCAGTAATAGCTGTTATCTTTCGATAACTTAGCTGCTACTTCAATTTCATTGGCCGCTGCGATCTTATCTTCAAGGCGAACCAAAGTTAGAGATTTAGAGTAATGCAGAGCTGCGTTGTTTGGTACATGTTTCAAACCGCGATCCAATACATCGACCGCTTGTTGATCCTTTTTCTGCGCTCGGAAATTATCAGCGTAGCTTAACCAAACTTGTGGCTCTTTTTGATGCGTTTTGATGAGTTCTAGATAAACCGTTTCGGCCTTATCCCACTCGTTGTGCCAGCGAAGTACATCAGCAAACAGCAGTTGATACTTTTCAGATTCTTGCGTTTCTAGGAAACTGATCAGCTCTTTTACTGGTGGTTCGATTTGCGCTTTTTGTTCTTCACCTAACGCATTAAAGTCACGAATTAGATTTGATGTTGCGGTATGGCGAACCATGGAATCGCTGTCTTTAAGCAACGGAGATACCAATGCCCAACGATGTTCTAGTTGATAAGGTTCAGAGCCAATAACGGACGCTTCGCGAACTTCAGGGTCTTGATCTTTCAAGCCTCTAGCAACAGCCACCAACGCGTTTTGGCTTGGATAAGCGGCCAATTCTTGCAGCGCACCAGTACGGTTTTCAATAGACTGATTCTGATCTTGCGCCATGTAAGACAGTTGCTGAATGCGGGTTTGGGTGTCTGTCATTTCAAGCACTTGATTGATATTTTGTGCTGGTGCATCAACGGTTTGTTGAACGCCATTAGCTGCCATCGCTGACGTTGAAACCAATGCAGACGTTGATAGCAATGCGGACGTTGAAAATAATAAAGCAACCGCTGTCGCTAAACTCTTCTTGATCATAGTATTACCTTAAGCTGGAGAACTTAGCCTGTCCCTAGACTCATATCTGATTAAATTTCGTTGAGCTCGATAACTCTCAACCTAGAACTTTACTTAAAACTTGGTCTCAAACGTCGTTTGTTTTGCCAGTTCTGCGCGACGCGCTATCATCACAGGATCACTGTACTTACCATGAGCAACAGGATGTCTCATCGCACGAGCGATATACGCCATTGATTTATCAACATGAGAGAAGAACTTGTGCCAGCCCGCGCATAGATAGTTCAAGCCCGGCTCACCCGCACGAGTTTTGATAAAGCGGTTTTTAGGGCATTCACCATGACAAGCAAACTTGTAGTCACATTGCTGACATTGACTGGTCAGCGTACGTGATTTAGCGAAACCAAATTTCTGTTGTGGTGCACTGTATGCTAGGTCATCCAACTTCTCGTGGTGAATGTTGCCAATTTTATATTCAGGGTAAACGTAGTGGTCACAAGAGAACACATCGCCGTTTGGCTCCATCGCTAAACCTTTACCGCAGATCTCATTCAGGGTGCAAAGCGGGTTCGAACGACCAATCCACGTTTCTAAGCTCGCTTCGAAATATTGAACAAACACTTTACCGATATCATGCTTAGCCCACTCATCAAACACAGCGATCAGGAAGTTGCCCCACGCTAAGTCCGAAACACACCATGATTCCATGATCGAATCTTTGTGCCCTGGAATCAGGCGCTTGTCACCTTGCTTGAGTTGCTCACTCACTTGAGATGTTTGCGGTGCAACGGTTCTAAAGGTTTTCTGCTCAACGATAGGAATAAACTGCATTTGTGGAGACTTCACCACATCGCGAAGGAAACGATACACTTCCAACGCATTTTGGCTAGTGAGGTTGTTCACGCAGGTCAGGGTGGCGAATTTCACTTGGTGTTTGTGCAGCAACTCAACCGCCGCCATTACTTGTTTGAAGGTGCCACGCCCGGCTCTGTTGACACGATACGCATTGTGCAGCATTTCAGGGCCATCAATACTCAAACCAATCAGGAAGTTATTCTTTGCTAAGAAACGACCCCAATCGTCATTGAGCAGTGTGCCGTTGGTTTGTAGGTCGTTTGAAATCAATACACCCTCAGGTTGATACTTTTTCTGTAGCTCAACCACACGTTCGAAATACGCTAACCCCAGCATGGTCGGTTCACCGCCCTGCCATGAGAAGATAATTTCAGGCGTATTTTGACCTTCGATGTATTGTCGGATGTAAGTCTCTAACGTCTCATCATCCATTCTTGGAGAACTGCCTTTCTTGTACTCCAACAAATCTTGCTTACTTAGGTAATAACAATATTTACAGTCAATGTTACACGCTGCGCCAATCGGTTTAGCCATAACATGCAAACGCTTAGACGCTTTACCGTTATATTGTGGACCTTGAGTAATGTGCATGATTTACCTACCTTTCTTAGTGTCTTGTTCCCATCATAATTCCGAATTAAGTCAGTGGCATGTTATACCCTTTATAACCAATAGGAATGACCTTAAACGTTAGAATCACAGCCTATTTTGAACATTTGAGGCACGTGATGAAATTTTTCAATTACAAACATTTAGCAGCAGTTAGCAGCGTCACCATAACTATTTTCCTGAGCGGCTGTGCAAACGTGCCTACACACCCTATCGCCCAACAAATCAACCAAGAGATGGTGTTGGTTGAAGGCGGAACATTCACCATGGGTTCAAACAGCTCGGAAGCGACTAAAGCAGAACGACCAGCCCGTGAAGTAACTGTAGATAGTTTCTACATTGCGAAGTTTGAGGTGACTCAAGAATTGTTTGAATCGGTGATGGGTTCATCTCTCAGTTATTTCCAAAACCCACAAGTTCCGGTCAATAACCTTAGCTGGCAACAAGCGAACTATTTCGTTGAGCAGTTGAATGAATTAACGGGTGAAGAATACCGCCTACCGACTGAAGCGGAATGGGAATTTGCAGCGAAGGGTGGCAACAAAAGCAAAAGCTATACTTACAGTGGTTCCAACAACTTAGATGATGTTGCGTGGTACTCAGCAAATTCGAAAAATAGCGCGCATCCTGTAGGGTTAAAAAAGCCAAATGAACTAGGCTTATATGACATGACAGGAAACGTTGGTGAATTTGTCATTGATGCTTTCGATGACACCTTCTACAGATTCGGGCCAACAGACAACCCAAACAATGCAAAAAACAGTGACGTAGGTTTATCGCACAAGTCTGTTCGCGGTGGCAGCTTTGCTTATGACGAAAATGAATCGGAAAGTTACCGTCGTGATTTCGCAAGCCAATCCATCACCATGTCGGACATGGGACTGCGGTTGGTTAAAGATACGAACTAGATACGTGAATAACCCTATCTCAACGTTAAAAATCTGACCACACGTTAGAACGCTACGGCAACAGTGAATAAGGAAACCCTATGCAATACACCAAGCTTTCAGGACTGACACTCGCGTTACTCTGCGCTCTTCCTGCATCGGCTGCAGAAAAGCCAGACCTTGTCCTTCAAATCACGGTGGATGGTCTACGCGCTGACCTCATTGAACGATACAAGCATAATTTTGGTGAAGGTGGCTTTCGCTACTTAATGGATGACGGTACTTATTACACCAATGCGAACTACCAACACGGCAACACAGAAACCATTGTTGGCCATGTGTCGCTTGCAACAGGCGCTCCACCTAGCGTACATGGTATGGTAGGTAACGTTTGGTATGACCGTAGCGAAGAACGCTTGGTGTATAACGTAGAAGATGGCAACTACAAAATGCTGACTTCTGGCGCGGGTGTCGACAAAGCCACCGAGATTGACCCAACACAGAAGACAGCGAAAGGTGACGGTCGTTCTCCGGAGCCAATACTCGCCACCACTTTTGGTGACGAGCTGACGATTTCCAATAGTGGCAAATCAAAAGTGTTCGGCGTATCAGTGAAAGACCGCGGTGCAATCTCATTAGCAGGACACAGTGGTAAAGCCTTCTGGTTCTCCAAAGCACAATCTGAATTCGTCACGAGTAACTATTACTACGACGAGTATCCAGACTGGGTATCACGCTGGAACGAGAAAGCGATTGCTGCTCAGTATTCCAAACAAAAGTGGGAGCTCTCATTACCGCGTGATAAATACACGTTGCAAGAAAATGATACCGAACACAAAGTGAAACTCGGTGATTTCCAACGCACCTTCCCTCACCCATACGGCCCTGCGAGTTATAAATATTACAGCACGACATTAACCGTCAGTCCGGCTGGCGATGAGATCACAGAGAACTTTGCAAGCACACTATTGATGCAAGAGAAGTTAGGCCAAGGCGACGTGACTGATTACCTGTCTGTGAGTTTCTCTTCGAATGACTACGTGATTCACCTATACGGCCCAGAAAGCTTAGAGACAGAAGACAATCTTATTCGACTTGATAAGACGATCGCCAAACTCCTTAAAACCGTCGATAACCAAGTCGGTCTAAAGAACACATTAATTGTACTGTCTGCCGACCACGGTGTTCCTGAATCTTCACCTGCGGCAAATGCTTTAGGTTTCAGTCAAGCTCAGTACTTCGACAAAGACGCGCTGCTATCGAGCGGTGTAGAGAAACGACTGAAAGATGAGTTTGGTTTAACCAAAGACGCAATTCGATTGTATGCACAGCCTTACATCTATCTGAATCACGACTTGATCGCCGAAAAGAAACTGGATCTCGCGAAGGTTCAAGAAGCGATTGCGGATGAGATAGCAAAAGTGAAAGGCGTTGCGTTTGCAGTATCAAGCAGCGATATTGCAGCAAACCGAGTGCCTGATACTCACGTGATGCAGCTCATCAAGAACAACTACCACCCTGCTCGTTCTGGCGATGTGTATGTGGTATTTGCACCACGCAGCTACATTAACGACATGGAAGGCCTGCAAATTGCCTCGACTCATGGTTCTCCTTGGAAATACGACACGCACGTGCCAGTGATTTTCGCAGGATACGATGTGGATGCTAAGAAGATTTCACGTCCAATCACACCATACGATATTGCACCTACACTCTCAAACAAACTGGGTATAACTCAACCAAGTGGATCAATTGGAGAGGTGTTGCAAGAGATCACTGAGTAAACTAAATCTCTAAGATTTTGTCATCTAGATTTCAAATCCAGTATCAACTCAAATAATGAGCCGTTTATCATGTTCACTGATTAAGTCGAAACAGATAAGCGGCTCCTTTGAGTTTCTGCTAGGGAGTTTTAGATAAACGACGGCATGTTAATGATCAGGAATAACGGCTACACGCGCGATTGCTTTCCATAACAAAGTCTTTTAAGGACTAACTTGAGACATCTTTTGCTGCCGCTTTGATCTTAGCTCGTAACCACTTGTGGCTCGGTTCATTAGTGCGACTCGGGTGCCAAATCATACACATATCGAGGTCTTCCAATTCGAATGGCAGTGGTAGTGTTTTAACCGCGTACTTTTCAGAAAAACAACGCACCGATGACATAGGTAACACTCCGATGTAATCAGAGCCCTCAATAACTGGCAGCATCTCAACAACACCCGCAGCACGATAGACTATTCTGCGCTTTTCAAGGTCACTGTAGTGTTCAGAACTCAATAAGCTTTTACGTGCATGCCAACGAGATACAACCACATGCTCAACTGATAGGAACTGCTCCATATCGATCGTATCACCAATCGTGGGATGGTCCTTACGGCACACCACCACCAGTTCCTCTTTAGAGATCACCTCATGCTTGAGCATGGTTCTTCCTTTAGGTGTCATATCGATAATAACATCGTGTCTTTGAAGCCTTAAATCAGACTCGTAATCTTCCGTAAATAGAGGGTGAACTTCTAATGCGATACCAGGTGCAACTTGACTGATTAACTGCATCACTCTTGGCATCATTTCGTAGCTCGCCGCCGAGACGCAGGCAATTGAATACACGCGGCCTGAAGTTTTGGGGTCGAAGTCTCTTGATGCGGATAAGGTAGAAGTAAAGTTTTTAAGTGCAGCGGCCATTGCAGGATAGATATCAATAGCGAATGTGGTTGGCTCTACGCCAGATGTAGTTCGATGAAACAGTGGCTCGTCATAGATATCTCGCAACCTTGCAAGCGCTTTGCTCACAGCTGGTTGGCTTATATCCATACGATTAGCAGCTCTTGATAAGTTCTGCTCTTCATAAATTGCGACAAATATAGGAATTAAATTGAGTTCGGTGCTTTTCATACAGTTCCATATTAAAGAAGCAGGTCCCCTATAGTAGAGAGCCTGCCGATTTTGTTCGATGCGAATGACTAAAGTTTGCTACTTAGTTCTATCTTTTAAGTCTGGCAAGGCTTTAGGGATTTTCAAGCGGTCGAAAATTGAACGAGAATTGCTTGAGTTTGATGTGTCATTGGGTAAGTTACGTAACCCTCTCCACAAACGAGTAAATACGTTTTTGTCTTCTCGCCCTTGTTGGAGGGATTCACTGTCTTCTATCCAACGTTTCTGTCCATTCAATTTACCAAGTTGCGCTTTATTCAGTTCTAGCTGAGAGGTTTCGTTTCGTAATTGACGATAGATAAAGGTTCTCAATGCGGGCCAATTATTTTGCTTAAGCAAACGACGCAATACCAACCAACTTGGTGTTGGTCGATTTTTGTAATAGCGCTTCGCCGCAACGAATAACATGCCACATAAGACCACTGCCAAACCAACGCTTATAAAGACTGACATGTAAGCTTTGATGAAGGATTGGAATGTGTGTTTTGCTTCAAACACTTCGCCTTTTATTACCACGCTCTCAAGACGCTGATTTTTGCTGTCCCACCACTGGAATGTGAACTCCGGTAAGGTAAATTCACCACCTTGCTGAATCACATAAACCGTCTCTTCAATTCTACTGGAACGGTAGTCACCACGTTCTTGTGTGTCATCTAAACGATTAGGTTGCGGGTAAGCTTGATATTGCTGTGTCGATTCATTGGTCAACACATTGGGAAGTAACACCGACAAACTGTCTTTCGCTTTGATCGTCACGGTTCGAGTAACCGCATCACCCACTTTTAAGTCTTCGCTCGAACGTTGCCATTGCTGCTCAACATCCACGTCTGTCGCTGAAAACCAAGGCGATTCATCGCTTAACAAACCAGACGGTAATGAGGCTTCAAACTTAATCGGCTGCGTATAAAGCGTGCCACCAACGTTTGACCCATCAGGAGCTGACACTTGAATACGAACCGGTACGGTTGGAATCACAAACTCGCCAGAAGTCATCGGATAAAGCGTCACTTCCCAACGTTGACGCGACCATGTAGTGCCATTGACCCGTTCCGTGTAATTAGTCGCGAGTTGGTTACGTTGCTTAGCGATCACGTTAGGGATTTCGATACTGCCGATTCGAGTCCCTCCCGTTAACCAACGTGGTGTCGCCACCTCAATGGTCAGAATCACTTGTTCATTAACGCTTACTTTTGCAGGCGTAATCTTGTCGCCAGACTTCGGTTTTTCACCTACCCAAGCGACCAATTCGACATCACCACTCTTCTGCAGATCATAGATATCAGCCGCAGAACCAAGAGTAGGTAAAACAGTGCTAATTAATAGAAGCATCGATACAAGCAAGGTCTTGGTTAGTTTAAAGGACTCTGAGCGCCCTACCTTTGATTGAACCGCTGCAAGAGCTAAATCATATCGACTCATTGGGTTTGCTCCTGTTTTGACGTCTGTTCTTGTTTTCGCATCTGCTCGATGGAAGGTGCAGGGTCTCTTAATTGAATTTGGAACTTGGACTTTAAGAAGAACTTAGGGTCCGCTTCGACTCGTTTTAACCACTTATCGGCAAGCTCTTGGCTACCCAAAATTTCATTGGCATTAAGCGTTTCCTTGAGCATCAATTCCGCTACCGTTTCTTCTTCAGCGCCATCACCCGTTCGCGGCTGATCGTCTTCGAGTTCTAAAGACTCTTCAGGGCCATCTGTGGTCCCGGACTGACTTTCACTGGTTCGGTTAACCTCTTCGACAATCCCACTAAGCACAGCAAGATTGTTTTCCACATCCGTTCTTAGTTCTGGTGACAGATCCTCTTTCTCGCTTAATAATTTCAAAAGGTCTCGCGCCGCAAGATATTCACGCTGTCTGGCTAACGCACTCGCCGCGTTGTATAAACCAAGGTCAGTTTTGGTTTGCAGGAATGCACTGTGAGCGAGCTTAAAATCACGAGCATAGTAATAAGCCGCGCCCTTTCGCATTGGGTCAGTAAAATGTTTGGCAGCTTGAAGATATTCTTTCTGATTCAACAGGCGTTGACCTTGCTGATCGGGCGTTAACCATAAGTCCCACCACCATTGAGCTGTTTTGTCCCAAGCCGTAACCGACTCCACCACAACGGGTTTCTCAGCAGTTAAGTTGACTGTTTTCGCAAAAGTGCTTGGTGAATAGATGCTGCCCGAAACCACTAGACCAACGACACACCACTGCACCAGCCATCCTTTTCTGAACCACAACAACATGATAATCGCCATTGGGATAAGCAAGCCATAGCCCATGTCTTTCCAAGGCATTGAAGACTCACCGTTCAGTTGCATGTTTCTTTCAACCGCTTTGTTGAGTTGTTGGATATCGGAACTATCAACGGTCACTTCGATCAGTCGCCCGCCAGTCTTGCTAGCTAGGCTACGCAATGAATCGAGATCGACGGGATTATCGCTTTCCACATTGCTATTTCCTGCGGCGAGAATGAGCAACTGATACGGGTTGTCGTTAAAGAAGCTTTCGAACGCCCTGATGGTACTGGGGTTAACGCCATCTGATACCAACAACACTGACGAACCTAGCTCACCAGACAATTGTTGATTGATGAGTGGCAATGCCTCTTCCGCTGACTTACCTGATACCGGCATGATGTCAGGGGTGATAGCCGCCAGAAACGGTTCAAATACCTTGCTGTCTTGGGTCACTGGCATCGCGACATGCGCACTGCCTGCGTAAACAACTAAGCCCGTATTACCGCCTTTCCGAGCTGCTAATAAGTCTCTAATCTTCTGCTTAGAGCGTTCCAAGCGACTTGGTGGTAAGTCTTTAGCGAGCATAGATTCACTGTTATCAAGCACAACCAACATCGACGCTTTGTCTTCACCAAAAGGCGAAGCCTCACGTTGCCATGTTGGGCCTGAACAGATAATAATGGCGATGGTCACAATCACCATTAATAGCTTTAGTGGTAACTGTTTGCGCCAGCCGGTTTCACCAATGGTCAATGCATCACGTAAATGTGCAGGCAGGATGTCTTTCCACGTTGGTTTGGTCTCTTCTCTCCAGCGAACCCATAACAGGAAGAACATCGGAATAAAGGCCAATAACCACAATGGTCGAATAAAGTGAAACTGAGTAAAGAACTGTTGCAACATGAGAGAATCAGGCATTGTTCTCTCCTTTCAAATTTTTCTTTGATGAAACCAAAAGCGATCTTCTACGGATTGTCGCCAAGCTAAAGGCAGTCAAATACATCACAACCACAATCGCCATTAAGTAATGGTGTAACCCCTGTTTAGGACGATAAGTTGTACTCTCATACAATTGAGGCTCTAGCTCACCAATTTGAGCGTAAGCTTTAGTCAGTTCATCGCGGTTAAGTGCTTCAAAAGATTCACCACCAGACTCTTGAGCCACACGATTGATGGTTTCCATATCCAAAGCCACTTCGCCCACGGTTTGCGGATCACCCATGGCGATAACGTGAATACGAACGTCTTTTGCCTTAGCCACTTTGGCCGCATCGATAGGTTCAACAAAGCTGCCAGTGTCATTACCGTCGGTCAGCACAATCACGACCTTCTCTTTTTCGTTGGCATCAATACTTGAATCTTGAACCGCAGCACTTTGCTTTTCGCTTTGTTCAAACACCTTAATGGCTAGGCCAATGGCATCACCTAAATGCGTGCTTTGCCCTGCCATTGCCACGTCGGTTTGGTTGAGTAGTTCAAGCCACACTTCTTGGTCGGCCGTGAATGGCGTTTGTACAAATGCTGCGTCACCAAACAGAATCAAACCTAATCGGTCGCCCTTTCGAGTTTTAGCAAAGTCAGCTAACACCTCTTTAGTTGCGTCTAAACGCGAGATTTTATCGCCTTGTTTAGAGGTAAAATCTTGTTCAGCCATTGAGCCAGACAAATCGACGACCACCATGACATCGCGGCCTAATTGTTCACGAACTTGCGGCTCACCTAAGATGGTTGGTTTAGCTAACGCACAAACCACTAATGCCCAAGTAATAATCAATGTGGTGCGTTGCCACCAGCTCGGTGTTAATTGGCTTGCACCTTCTGATGGTGCCTCACCAATCGCTTCAACCAGCTCACTGAAAAATGGCACTTTGATAGCCATTTGCTTGGTGCGATAAGCAGGTACGGCGAAGTAAACGAGTAAAGGTAACGGTAGAGCGATAAACCACAGTGGGTACGAGAATTCAAAGCTGGCAGAGAAACTATCAAACATTATCTTGCCCCTCTGGTTTCGCTTGTACCTCTGGTTTTGTTTGTACATAGGGTTTATGAAGTTTTAGCCACATCATCGCGGTTTGAATTACTTCTAAACGCTGTTCAAAGGTTAAACGTACCTTTGGGTCAATTAGGCTTTGCATCCACAGCCCCGAGACTTCATCGGTAAAGAAAGCATTGCTCTTTGCACTCGTGCCAGCGTTAACAGGAAGATAAGCATTCAAGCGATTTACATAGGCTTGACCAAACAACTTGGCATTGCCACTGTCGAGATAACGAAGCACCACTTTGAGTACCTTGAAGGTTCGTTCGGTTGAGTTTTTGTCTCGTGCGTCCAATACCATGAGTTCTTTAAGGGCTTCTTTTCGATAACGATTATTCCACCACCTTAACGCCAAGCGATAAGCCAGATAGAACGCGGCCAATAACAAGGCAACGCCGAGGATCTTCCAGCCGATCGTTTGAGGAGCCCAGCTCACACTGTCAGGAATCGCTACATCGTGCAGTTCACGAAGGATATAAGTACTTGGAGGCGTATGTTCAACGGCCATCTAACGCCCTCCCACCAGCTTTTGAAGCTGAGAGATATGAGTTCCAGACGTATCTAATTCGATATAAGGGAGGTTTTTCATCGCCATTAATTTAGCAAGGGACTGTTTCTGGAGTGCCGCCTTTTGAGCAAGGCTTTCACTTGCGAGGTTAACCTTAGATTGGCTATCGAGATTAAGTTGAAAGCGACCATCACCCACCACCCAATTTGCGCTTGCGAGATCTTGAGGTAATGATTGTTCCAATGGGTCTGTGACCATTATGGCCAAGATATCGTTGTGTTGCTGTAACTGCTTTAGTCGGTCTAGATGTTGTTCTTGGCAGTCGCGCCAATCGCTAATAAAGATTAAGGTCGACTGCTTTAATCTCATTCGTTTTATCAGTTCAATCCATTGACTGAACCCGACTCCTTCGCTGTCACTCACACTCACGTCTAAGCTTTGATTTGCTTTAGTAAGGTGCTTTAACTGAGCCAGTAAATCAGACTGTGAACGTTGTGCTTTGGTGTGGAAGAGTTTTTGATGCGAGGCTAAAACAAAGCCGACCCGGTCACCATCTTTCAGGACTCGCCATCCACACAATGCCGCGACTTCAGCCGCAACAACCGATTTCATGGTATTTTGAGAAGCAAAGAACATCGAACTGCGCTGATCGACACAGATCATTACATTTCGGTCTTTCTCTTCGGTATAGCTACGAACATGAGGCTTACCCGTTCGCATCGTGACTTTCCAATCGAGATTACGGATATCATCACCCAATTGGTAATGACGTAATTCCTCAAAATTCAAGCCACGACCACGAAACAGGGAATTATGTCGACCCGACAGCACACTGCCCGCCTTTAGATGAGGCAACAGAGAAAACGACTCAGCTTGAGCCTGAATTCGCACTAACCTTGAATAATCACAGTACAATCGTGGATCAAGGCCTTGCGGTTTGGGAGCTTGTGTTGGCTTCGCCATGACGCCCCCTAGTTATCCAATCTCAACATTATCAAGCAGTTCTTCAACCACTCTTTGATGGTCAACACCATCGGCCAATGCGTCATAAGACAACGAGAATCGGTGACCTAACACGGTAGGTAGCATCGCTCGCACATCGTCTAACGTGACGTGGTCACACCCCTGTAGCCATGCATAAGCGCGAGCACATTTATCCAACGCGATGGAAGCACGTGGGCTTGAACCAATCTCTATCCATTTAGACAAGTTTGATTCTGGGTAACGCTCTGGCTTACGAGTCGCCATCACCAAGGCCACAATGTAGTTTTCGACTAAATCAGAAACCGCAATATCAGGAAGTTGGCGGCGAGCCTCCAGTACCAATTCAGGTTCAATATGCTGTGGTGTGACTAATTCAGAACTCGTCTCGCTGCCTAGCTCTTCGCTGCGCACTAATCTAATGATGTCGCGCTCAGCTTCGTCTTCTGGGTAGTCGACCGTCACTTTCATGATGAAACGGTCCATCTGCGCCTCAGGCAGTGGATACGTACCTTCTTGTTCAACCGGGTTTTGAGTCGCTAATACCATGAACAAGTCAGGAAGGATGTGAGTTTGACCACCTACAGTTATTGTACCTTCCGCCATCGCTTCAAGCAGTGCTGCTTGTACCTTTGCAGGCGCACGGTTCACTTCATCGGCTAGCACAATGCTGTTGAAAATAGGACCCGGTTGGAAATGCAGTTGAGGCTTACCATCTAGCTCTTGATACACTTCAGTACCCGTTACATCTGATGGCAGTAGATCGGGCGTAAACTGAATACGGCCAAAGCTTGTATTCAATAAATTCGCTAGCGACTTGACCGAACGCGTTTTCGCTGTGCCGGGAAGCCCTTCTAGAAGCACATGGCCATTGGTCAATAACCCTATCACCAGAGCACGAACGACGTGACTCTGACCGATAACACTTTTCTCTGTCTCTTCAATCAGTTGGTTTATTGCTTGTTGCGCATGGTTCATAGGTCTTCCCTTTATTCAATCTGGCTGTGAACATCCTACTCATAAGCCCCATAACTAATAGTTATAAACGTGATAATTAGTTATATACACCATAAATTATAAGCGCATAGCCACGTCAATTCTGGTGCTTTATTTCAGCCCAGCTTTCTACTTGCTAATTGCTTTCTACTGAGCAATCTCTTTCAATTGGTTAATCACCTCCGGTGGCGCTACCTTACTCAACGACGAAACACATTGTTCAAACGCTTTTGCTGCGCCCGGTTTCTGGTAATTTCGGGCCAAAATCTCACACTGTGCGTACAAGTGTTGTGGATTGCGGCTGAATTGATAAGCCTTGTGCAATGACTTACTTGCCGCAAATACATCCGACTTCTCTAAAGCCAATCCGTACACATACCAATATTGTGGGTCGGTTTGCGCAGTTTCAGCGGCTTGTTTTAGGTAGTCGGTTGCTTGTTTGTAATCTTTCACTCGCAGCATGGCTAACCCTGCGCTGTATGGCAACACACTCGATTTAGGTTGAGCTTCAATACCTTGTTTCAGTGTCGCTAATGCTTTTGGCTCGTCGCCAAGTGCGCGATACAAGTCAGCCAAGTTGGCATAACTGTTCTCGAAATAAGGCTCTATCTCGATAGCACCTTGGTAAAGCTCAATCGCCTTTTCATGCTGACCCAAATCTCGGTAAACATTACCTAGGTTAGTTCGCCCAAAGCCTCTGTCAGCATTAAATTGCTGTATCTCAATGTACTCTTCCAGCGCTGGCTTGATTTGATCTTTCTGCAGAGGATTCATCTCTCCCCAATAGCGCACTAGCGCGCCTGCAGTTTCTGAACGAATCGACAATACAGGGTCCTTCAATAATGGCTCTAAAATCTGCCAACGATCAGTAAACGGGAAGCCCGACGAGCCTTGCACAACACCCAGGCGGATCATTTCATCATCGTGTTTCACTGATCTCGCCAATGAAATAAGCGTATTCTTACCCGTGTTGCCACCCAAACGTTCTAAGCTTGATGCTCGGATTATATTGCTTAAGCTTGAATCCTGAGCTGAATACGCCAATGCATCTTCTGCGCCCCTGTGCCCTATTGAATCCGCGTAAAAAGCAACAGCAAAGTGTTGTTGATTACGATACTTAGAATCTGGGAACCATTGACCGATTTGTTTATCGGCCCATTGATCAGTTTGATCTTCATGACAACTAGTACACACATTCGGCGTTTGAATATGCTGGCTGATATCAGGGCGTGGAATATGCCAACTGTGGTCACGTCTTGGGTCAACTTCCATGTACGTCGTTTCAGGCATATGGCAGGTGGTACATTGTGAAGCCTCGGTATTCGCTTCATGGAATGTGTGTTTTTCAGGCGTGTATTCAGAAGCAATGTGACATTGGCTACACACGGCTTCTTCGGCAATTTTCAGTTCTGCAGTATGGGGATCATGGCAGTTAGTACAAGTAACGCCTTTCTCTGCCATCACCGATTGCAAGAAAGAGCCGTAAACGTAGTCTTCGTCGTAGATTTGGCCATCGTTGTGATAAAGCTCAGGGGTTATCAAGCTTAGGCGATATTTATCAAAGAACGACCCATTAACATGGTCGCCTGTTTCATTCAGCTGAGTGCGTCGGCTATGGCACTGAGCACAGGTTTGAACTTGATTGGTATGGATGATGTCTTTTGGTTGTAGGGTTGAGTTGCCCTCTTGATAGATCCACTCTTTTACTGACTTCGACAAGTCGCGATCAAACCCATAATGCGCCGAGACTGGAGCATCCTTACCACCGTTAGCTTTTACTGACTTGTTATGTGCTAACTTCGTTTTAGCTAACTTAGCTTGCTCAACGTGCTCACTCGCAGGGCCATGACACGCCTCACAACCAACATTAATCTCGGACCAAGTGGTGTTGTAAGTATTGCTTGCACTGTCGTAGTTCTTTTCTAGGTTTGTTGAATGGCAGTCTGCACACATGAAGTTCCAGTTCTGGCCACTGTTGGTCCAGTAAAACTCATCGGTGTTAGTGGTATCAGGGTAAAGGTGAAACCAGCGTTGGCCGCCTTCGTCCTCGGTGCGAGAGTCCCAAGCGAAAGGAATCAACTGTACGCGTCCGTCTTCAAACTCAACCATGTACTGTTGTAGAGGTTCAAAGGCAAAGGTATAGCTGATTTTATAATCTTTGAATTGACCGTCTGGTTCTTCGATATTGACCCAAAACTCATCACCTTTGCGAAAAAAACGGTTGGGCTTTCCTTTATGAGTCACGGTTTGATCGTCGAAGTTGCCCAACACAGATTCATCGTCGGCGTGCTTCATCGCCATATCATGATGAGAACCTTGCCACGCTTCTACTTCTTCGCTGTGACAGTCAACGCATGCTTCAGAACCGACATACGTAGCCTTGAATAAGTTGGCATCTGAAATTTCTGAACCGATAAGCGAAACTTCAGTCGTCGGAGCTTGTTCATTAGCAGATACATTGACACTGAGTGTCGACAACATAGGTAAAGATAACATTGCGGATAATACTGCAACTCGCTGGTGTTTCAATCCGTTCACTAGTGAGCACAACCATGCAGACATAACTTTCCTTGTTTTTATACATCCTTATGCTTAATAAGGTAGACGTAAAAACAATGAAATTACAATTATTTAGTGGCAGTTAGCTCGATAGTTGTGATTCATATTCACGACGGAGATCTACTCATCGATATGCTCATAAAAAAAGAGCTCCTAGGAGCTCTTTCGTGTTATCAGTTTCATCAAACATCAGTTTCAATAAACCAAAGCTTACTTGTTATGGTTCTCTTGAAGTTTCTCCATAACCTGATCCAAGCTAAAGCTCGCTGCTTTTTGGCGTGGTGGGTATTCAGCAAATGTTTCTAAGAATTTGCCCACATACGCTTGTGCAGGAACGAACATATAAGCATGGTCTAGCAACCAGTCATAATAAGTGTTCGAAGTAATATCTGCGTTTTCGTATGGGTCCATACGCAGGTTAAACAGCTTAGGAAGACGTAACGTCACGAACGGTTCTGACCAAATCTGCATGGTACCCGTTGCGCGCTGCTCCATGAACACCGCTTTCCATTGGTTGTAACGAAGCGCTGCTAAATCACCATCATCGGTAAAGTAAAAGATCTCAGCACGACGACCTTTTTCTTCTTCACCGGTTAGGTAAGGAAGGAAATTATAACCGTCTAAGTGGACTTTAAACGTTTTTTCCCCGGCAGTATGACCTTTCAAAAGTTTCTCTTTAATCTGATCATCACCAGCGGCTGCAACGAAGGTCGGCATCCAGTCCATGTGGTGCATAATTTCGTTAGAGACACTACCCGGTTCAATCTTACCAGGCCAACGAACCATTGCTGGTACACGGTATGCGCCTTCCCAGTTGGTGTTTTTCTCACCACGGAATGGCGTTGTACCTGCATCAGGCCAAGAGTTCATGTGTGGACCATTATCCGTTGAGTAGAAAACAATGGTGTTGTCTTTGATACCCAGCTCATCCACTTGTTTCAACAACTGGCCAACGTGTCGATCGTGCTCAACCATACCATCAGCGTAGTTACCCACACCTGTCACACCTTTACTGTCGGCTTTCACGTGTGTTCTAAAGTGCATACGTGTTGCATTCCACCAAACGAAGAAGGGCTTGTCGGCTTTCACTGCGCGATCCATGAAATCAAGTGCCGCGTCCAGTGTTTCTTCATCGACCGTTTCCATACGCTTACGCGTTAGTGGGCCGGTATCTTCAATCTTGCCATCAGCAAATGATTTGATTACACCACGCGGGCCAAATTTCTTACGAAACTCTGGGTCGGTTGGGTAATCTTCATTTTCTGGTTCTTCTTCAGCATTCAGGTGGTAAAGGTTGCCAAAAAATTCGTCAAACCCGTGCGCTGTTGGAAGGAATTCATCTTTATCGCCAAGGTGGTTTTTACCAAATTGACCTGTCATGTAACCCATAGGTTTAAGCAGTTCAGCAATGGTTGCATCTTCTGCTTGAAGGCCAATATCTGCACCCGGCAAGCCTACTTTACTCAAACCGGTTCTCAGTACACTTTGACCTGTAATGAACGTAGAGCGACCTGCGGTACAAGATTGCTCTGCGTAGTAATCGGTAAACATCATGCCTTCTTTGGCGATGCTATCAATGTTCGGAGTTTGATACCCCATTAAGCCAAAGGTGTAAGCACTGACATTAGATTGACCAATGTCGTCACCCCAAATGACGAGAATATTCGGTTTTTCTGCTGCGAATGTGGCGGTGGAAGCCGCCATCATCGCTGTACCCAAAATCGCTAATCGACGTTTGACGCCATATTTCGCTGTCATAGAAACCTCTTCGTAAGTTATTTGCATCCTGCACTACAACGTATAGTTCATTTTCCAAACTATCGCGACATTCGCTAACCTATTAATATTTTTGTCATTTTCATCGAGATATGGATACAGAAGTCATCGATAAGGTTTACGGCAACAAACATGATAAGGATCACACATACAAACTAAGGGGCTGTTCTGGCAACACTCTGAAAATGATATGAATCAATAAGTTAACTAGACATCATAACGATTGGTTATAAGCACTATAAAAGGACGGAACGGAATTTTGAGAATAACATTTGCTCATCGATGTGTTGTTCTAACGCATTAATCTTAAAAGTGAATCGGAGTCCTTATGGGTACTAAAATCAATAAACTAGCATTAGGTGTTGGCTTATTAGCAGCTTCTTCAGCAGCAACAGCAGCAGAAAAACCAAACATTCTTGCTATCTGGGGTGATGACATTGGTGTATTCAACATCAGTGCATACAACAATGGCATGATGGGTTATGAAACACCTAACATCGACCGTATTGCTAACGAAGGCGCACTATTTACTGACCACTACGGTCAACAATCGTGTACTGCTGGCCGTGCTGCATTCCTAACGGGTCAAGAACCTTTCCGTACAGGTCTATTAACTATCGGTATGCCAGGCTCTGATCACGGTATCCCAGATTGGGCTCCAACTATCGCTGACCTTCTTAAAGAACAGGGCTACATGACTGCTCAGTTCGGTAAGAACCACATGGGTGACCAAGATAAGCACCTCCCAACAGCACACGGTTTTGACGAATTTTTCGGTAACCTTTACCACCTAAATGCTGAAGAAGAGCCTGAAACATACTACTACCCTAAAGACCCTGAGTTCCGCGCTAAATACGCGCCTCGTGGTGTAATCAAATCGACTGCTGATGGAAAGATTGAAGATACGGGCCCTATGACGCGTAAGCGTATGGAGCACGCTGATGAAGAGTTCCTAGAAGAATCTCTAGCGTTCATGGAAAAAGCGGTGAAAGCAGACAAGCCTTTCTTCATTTGGCACAACACCACCCGTATGCACGTTTGGACTCGTCTACAAGAGAAATACCAAGGTGTTTCTGGTATCAGCATCTACGCAGACGGCATGATGGAACACGATGACCAAGTGGGTGTTCTACTAGATAAGCTTGATGAACTGAAAATCGCTGACAACACTATCGTTATCTACTCTACCGATAATGGCGCTGAGACAGCAACATGGCCTGATGGCGGTGCAACTTACTTCCATGGTGAAAAAGGCACAACATGGGAAGGTGGTTTCCGCGTGCCTCAGCTTGTTCGTTGGCCTGGCACTATCGACCCAGGTACTAAAGTCAATGACATGATGAGCCATAAAGACTGGATTCCAACACTTCTTGCTGCCGCAGGTGATGATAAAGTGGTTGATAAACTGGCTTCTGAAAAAGGCGCAACTTACAACGGTAAAAACTGGCGTGTACACCTAGATGGTTACAACTTCCTACCTTTCTTCGAAGGTAAAGAAGAGAAAGGCCCGCGTGACTCTCTGATGTACTTCTCTGCAAACGCTGAGCTAGATGCTGTTCGTACTGGCGACTTTAAAGTTCAGTTTGCACATATGGAAGGTAATATTTCTGATGGTGTTCGCTTCCAAACGAACTGGCCTTCAATTGTTCACCTACGTGCAGACCCATTCGAAAAAGCACCACACGAATCTGGCATGTACCTACGTTGGATGGCAGACAACATGTGGCTATTCGTACCAGTGGGCAATGAAGTTCAATCTTTCTTGTCAACGATTTCCGACTACCCAATGCAGCAAAGCCAAGTATTGAACCCTGGTAACTTCAACCAGAATGTTCTAATGCTGCAAGGTAGACTTCAGCGATTAGAAGCGGCAGCAGCGCAAGCTAAATAATCATTACTTTATGCAAAACAGTCACTGACTAGATTGAAGCAAAGCCGTGATAGCCATGTCGCTATCACGGCTTTTTCGTATATCAACAATGAAAACTATCCCACCTAAGCCTTTAACAAACGAGTGACTAACAAGGTTACCGGCTTACATTTGCCCAAATACCCTTGTAACTCGCCTCATTTATGACCGTTACGTTAAGATTACGCAAATTTTTTCGAATCCTACGGACATCACTTGAAATACAAAGATATGCGTGCGATTGTATTTTAACTCACCCTAACAACTGTATGATTATGAAGACAATCCAAAGCATTGCCCTACTATCAGCTATCGTTGCTGCACCTTCAGTATTAGCTGACGTTGAAATCCAAGTTCCATCCAGTGTTGATATTCTAGCGGTTAACGAAGCTAAGCCTGACTTAGACGGCGGCTTATTCTCTTCTCATAAAACACTGACGTTACCAGATGGCCAAAACCAAATTGTATTCCAATATCAACTTGCATTTGATAAAGGTAACGACCGCGAATTCGTAGACAGCGACGCTGTTATCGCAACATTCGATGCGACTGATACCACACTGACTTTCGATCTGCCAAAATACCGCAACACAGCAGAAGCAAAATCTGGGTTTAAAAACTTAGAGTTGAACCTTGTTGACGAGAACCAGAATAAAATCAGCGTTAAGCAAGACAAGCTAGTAAAAGACGGTATGCAAATTGGACGTAACTACCCTCAAGAAGCAAAAGAGTACAACCAGAAAGGCGGCATTGCTGCGCTAGCTATAGGTACAACAGCAGCGGTTGTTCAACCAGCAACGCTACCAGCAAAGATCGACGCAAACGCGGCGAATACTGCAGAAGAAATGCTTTATTTCTGGTACGAAAAAGCCGATGCTGAAACGAAGCAGAAATTCAAAGATTACGTGAACAAGTAGATTCGATTACGAACAAGTCTATAAAGTATCTCGTTCAAACCAAAGGAGCTGGCACACTGCCAGCTCCTTTGGTTGATATATATAGGAAGTTATAGGTGTAACAATCAACGATAATCAGGTCTAATCCTCGACATCAACAACATATCAATGTATTCCCCGCCTTTGAATGTACTCAGCCTTTTAGTGCCTTCTAATTGAAAACCGACACCTTCATACAAAGCAATGGCAGCGTTGTTATCGGCATGAACCTCTAGCTCCAGACGGACAAGATTAAGCCAATTATCAGCCTGATTAATCGCTTCTTTCATTAATGCCTTTCCAACCCCTTTGCCGTGTGCATCAGGGTGAATCGCAATCCCTAATCCAGCACTATGTCGGTCTCTCACTTTAGTCGTCATGAATAAGGTAATATGCCCAACGACTTTACCTGACACTTCTGCGACTAAAGTGAAATGGTCTGAATGACCAAACAATCGCTCCACTTGATCAGAGCTAAGGAAAGGTTTTTGTGAGGTATTTTCTGTTACTGATGAATGACGATAAATATCAAAAATGTCTTGGTTGTCTGTGGTTTCAAGATGTCTAATTTGTATTTCCAAAGTGATTCCTTACTGTCTATTTCTATCCTTAATCTAATTTTCATATTACGGATAGCAACGAGTAGCTACAACCGTAAGTGACAGAAATAACTGAATAATCGTCATAGCCGATAAAACAGTCGCCACAGCCCATAAACAACAAACTCAAATACTAAAAATACACCATTGAAGACCCTCACTCGCCTGTTCATAGAGTAAAGTTCGCTCTCGAAGAAAATAGCTAAAAGGTATAATAATACCAATCGTAGTAAATAACTGTTCACCCTAGCTTGTTAAAAATCTCGATAACGTCGTTAGGTTTTTTGATTGTAGAATAACTACTTATCGAAACTATTTATTGAAAAGAGCAGCCTTGTTCTCAAGTTTTTTCTGCGCTACTTTTGATCACTTACTTACTGTGATTGGTATAAATTGATCCATCTCTTTGAGCCTTTCGTATTACCTGACGAAAATAACGGACAAACTCAAAGGGTTCCAACATGATTAATAAAATTAGCAAGTCTCTATCTCTTCTTGTCGCTGCACTTTTTTTTAGTGCATTCGCTAATGCCAATCATCATGAGATGAAAAAAGATATCGTCGATGTCGCAGTAGGAAATGGCTCTTTCAATACACTTGTAGCTGCTGTTAAAGCGGGTGGACTTGTAGATACTTTGAAAGGAGAAGGACCTTTTACCGTGTTCGCTCCAACCGATGAAGCATTTGCCAAATTGCCAGATGGTACTGTCGATATGCTTTTGAAACCGGAAAACAAAGACAAATTAGTAGCAGTGCTAACCTATCATGTAGTCGCAGGGAAAGTAATGGCGGCAGACGTTATGAAAATAGACAATGCGACAACAGTTCAAGGTCAAAACGTGATGATAAGCGTGAGCGATGGCACTGTTATGATTAACAATGCGAAGGTGATTGCGGCTGATGTGGAAGCAAGCAATGGCGTAATCCACGTAATTGATACTGTCTTGCTCCCGAAATAATCAAACAGAAAGAAAGTGTAGGCAAACCAACTCTTTGAGGGTGTGAAAGTTCACACCCTTTTTTACCAACTGGAGATTAAGCGTTTGACTGTTTGAGCATTTCCAAGCTTCTCAACACTAGACATAACGTTACTGGCTACTCAGTGGTTTTCTCCATCACGTAATTAGTCAGCTTAACGCCACGTATTTCGACTTCCTGCTCATTCACTAATCTAAAGCCAAAGTGCTCATAGAAAGGCCTAGCGGTAATACTCACCTCAGAAAAATATCTCGATACACCACGAAATCGACCAACCTCGAATACATGCTCCATCAAAGCTCTTCCTACGCCTTTACCTTGATATTCGTGATGACAGAAAAAATGGTCAATCAACCCACTCGGTTGAAGGTCAGTATACCCAACAACGCGCCCGTCTAACTCGGCCACAAAGGGCTCTATACGACGAAGACATTTCTCCCACAGTTCCGAGTCAAAATCACTTGGTGCCCAAGCCTCGATTTGTTCTTGAGAGTAATCGCGAACGTTAATGTTACGAACGGTATGAAAATAAATCTCCCATAGCACTTTACTATCACTAGGTTGGTAATTTCTAATTCTAACCACGACATACTCCTCTCATGTCTTTAGTGTTTTGGGTTTAGCCATCAAGGCTTAAACTCTAAGCGATGGCATTCTGTTTGAAGTAAAAACGGTAATTCGCTTGATGAGATCAAAGAGATACAACCAATAACGCTTAGACCTTTAACACACCACTGATCACAGTTGTAGCAGAGCCAATCAGCTTTATGCGCCCATTATCCATTAATTCGGTCGACATGTACCCGCCACGACGTGATGCCTGATAGGCATTGAAACTGCATTTATTTAACTTCTCTACCCAATGCTGCGTGAGTGCGCAATGCGCCGAGCCAGTAACCGGATCCTCATTGACGCCCACCCAAGGTGCAAAGTAACGAGAAACAAAGTCAAGTTCAGAATTCGACGACAATGCCGTCACGACAACACCTCGCCCCTTCATACCTTTCAAGGCATCAAAGTTGGGTGCAAGAGCCAACAACACGTTTTCTTCAGTTACTTCAATCAACTGCTTAGAATCAAACTCTCTAAACGAAACCACTTGATCCAGTGATAGCCCAAGATGCTCTAACAATGCGAGGTTGAGTTCAGAATTTGAAGATAGCTGATTCGAAGATAACTGGGGGCTAGGGAAATCAAGCTCAATTAACGATTCACCAACGGTGGCAGATAACTCTCCAGATAAGGTGTTAAACGCTACCATGTCACCTGTTTTTACCAAGCCTTGTTCTTTCATTACATGGACAGTCGCTAAGGTGCCGTGCCCACACAGCTTCACCTCGACTTCGGGAGTGAACCATTTAAGCGTCATGCTATTAAGCGAAAGAAAAGCCGTTTCGGATACCGCCATCTCTTCAGCGATTGAAAACATTAACGACTCATCCAAAGGCTCTTGGGAGATACAAACACCGGCAGGGTTACCTTTAAACGCTTGATTTGTAAACGAATCTACTTGGTATATCTCTAAATCCACAATGATTCCTTGTGCTGACAAGACTTATATAGTGTTCACCACAATAAGCACAATCACTCTGTGCTACAAGTAATTAACGATAACTTTGTAGATACTTATTCAAGAAGTAACAAAATGATATACAAAGAATAATCTAGCTCCTTTCACAGAAAAAAGAGTCCTTCAAGCGTTGAATCAAAGTAACGTCAATCAGTTTGGGCAGCGTAACATCTATATCGTTGATCCTAAGTTCCAGTTAATGCTATCTACGGGCTTTGTTGCGTAATTCAGTTTAGAGACAGAGTCGCCCCATTTCGTGCGTTTCTTAGTCAATATGACAAGTTTCAGGTATACCTAGCCCAGTGAGCTTGTTCAACGCTTTTATCATCGCGTAAGTTTCACCCACTTGTGCATTGTACTCCCCGCATTTGAAGACAATGAGTAATCCAATCCTGCCACTGAATGCGTAGTGACCTACGAAATTGACAATAAATATGAGTCCGTAAGTAGCGAGAACGCTTAAGCATGCATAACCTTTAATCGAACGTAAGCAGCTTTATGAGCCCACTAATCTGGTATTTGTCACTTCTATCCCACTTGCCAACATAGTGTGTCGTTCTTAGACAGCTTACTCACTTCATAATCAAGGGAAACAACCCTCGAAGGCTTGGCTGATGTTCCTGAAATAGTGAACAGCGGGCAGATTCTGTTCCAAACTCACTGCGCGGCTTGTCATCGTGACAACGCTCAAGGTCAGAAACACTTCCCTAACCTTATTGACCAAGAATGGCTATATGGTGGTAGTGATGAAGCGATCATTCATTCGATCGCCAAAGGGCGAAATGGTGCGATGCCGGGTTGGAGTGAGATAATGCGACCCGATGAAGTGGCTAAGGTTTCTTACTACTTAGCTTCCCTCAATCAACGCCATACCGATGTTCCAGAAGTGAAAGTCAAAGTCGGCAAAGAGCTGTTTGCAAAATACTGTTCATCTTGTCACGCCGATGGTTCTATCGCGAATCCGGCGATCGGCGTCCCTGATCTTTCCGACGATATTTGGCTGCATGGCGGCAGTATTGAAGAGATTCAGCACACTATCAACAAAGGCTTGAACAACCTGATGCCTGCGTTTGATAAACAGCTTACGGAAAACGAGATACTCGCACTGGGTGCTTACATTCGACATGCGGGCTCAGAGCAGCAGCAAAGACTCGCGAACCTAGTGGCTCAGTCTGTTGAACGGGGTGAATACCTCGCTTATGCCGGTGACTGTGTCGCGTGTCATAGTGCCGAAGGTGGCGAACCTTTTGCTGGCGGGCTTCCTTTTGTGACCCCTTTCGGCACCGTGTATTCAACCAATATTACCCCCCATACAACGGAAGGTATTGGTACTTACGATTTTGATGATTTCCGAGCCGCGTTAGTTGCAGGTAAAGGTAAGAATGGTTACCTGTACCCTGCAATGCCTTACACCTCTTATCAATACCTCACCGACCAAGACATGCTCGATTTGTGGGAATACATGCAGTCAATCACCGCGGTGCCTCGCCGCAATGACGACAACAGCATGATGTTCCCATCGAATATACGTCTAGGTCTGCTTGGTTGGAATATTGTGTTCATGGATACCGATCCGATTGACTATCAAGTGCCTGAAGAACTTAAATCGGAAGTCGAAAACGTTGAGAAATGGCAACAAGGGAAATATTGGATTGCTGGTCTTGGACACTGTTCTGAGTGCCACACCCCGCGAAACATTGCTCAAGCTCTGATACCCGAACGTATTTTCCAAGGTAACTTGATTGACGGTTGGAATGCGCCCGATATCACGGCCAACGAGCTGTATGTCGATGGTTGGGATGAAGCGACACTCACCGACTTCTTACACACGGGTCACTCAGACAAAGGGACTGCTTTTGCGGGCATGGCCGACGTAGTGAAAAACAGTCTCAGCTTGATGACGCGTGAAGATATCGAGTCGATGTCCTATTACCTACTCAGTGGTGACATCAACAACACCATCAGCAGTGACGCCGTTCCGTTGCAACCTAAAGGGTTTGATGAAGACTCTTACGCGACTGACATTTACACCACGTATCGCCAGACATGTGGAGCCTGTCATGGTGACGATGGTAAGGGACGTGACCCTATTGCCCCTACTCTGTTGAATAACGGCATCATCATGCACAGCGATCCATTCAACACCATCGCAGTAACCGTGCGTGGCCTACAACCTACCTATCTCGACAAAGACAGAAACTTCATGCCAATGGCAAGCTTTGAAGATGTGTTGTCGGATCAAAGGTTGGCTGAGTTGATCACCTTCGTGCGATTGCACCTTGGAGATAGAGAGGAACCAGTAACGGCAGAGCACGTTCGAGAGGTAAGAGAAACTCTTGAAGCTGCAGGTTACGCTGGAGGGTTACACACCACACCTGAAATGTACGAAAGTCGAGACAAGAACATTAACATTCGCTAGGTTCTGTACGTATTCAATTTACTCGGTAAGCAGCAACAATACGTTACTTCTATCACGGCTTAATCAATTAAAAGGAGACCAGCGTGTCTAATGCCGATCAGTTAGA
>NZ_JBFRQW010000011.1:0-514 GCF_041472735.1 Vibrio sp. 10N.261.46.E11 | reverse complement strand
GGCGGTACAACTTGCTGAAGGCGGCGTTTATCTATCTCTTTAATGGTGTGCCAATGAACGCTCGTTAACTGGGAGATATGCTTAATAGGAAGAAGAGGCAGTAGTTGTTCTATATAACTTTTTAGGCGCTTCGTTATACGAGCATAAGGCTCTAACCAAGATAGCGACTCTGTTTTTATACCGCAGTCGCGACACTTAATCCTTCGAGTTTGAACAGAAAGTTCAACTGGAACACCGAGTAACATGGCATCCTTTACATGACGCCATTGATACTCATGGATAGCTTCGGCTTCAAGACCACAAAGGCACTTAGCCTCAGAGTTAGGTTTAAGAGTAAGGGTAATAAGTGTTGCTGTCTGGTGAGACTTTACTATTTGAAAGCCTTCCCAGAATGAAGATAGGAAAGTATGATTCTGCATGAAAACGGTAGTTTGTGTATGATTTTTGTTTGGCGACTAAACCATATCACTTACTACCGTTTTTGTTTTCAATTCCCGCTAATCCGCGATGAACC
>NZ_JBFRQW010000010.1:0-58835 GCF_041472735.1 Vibrio sp. 10N.261.46.E11 | reverse complement strand
CGAAGCGACAAATGTTGCCTATTGGTGTTCATTGACGATGCGACTGGCCGCTTGATGAACCTAAGATTCAGCGAAACGGAATCCGCGTTTGACTACATGTTGGCGACGCGTGAATACCTCAATGAGCACGGTAAACCCATCGCATTTTACAGCGACAAACACTCCATATTTAGAGTGAATCAGGAGAAACACAAACAAGTTGGCCAAACCCAATACGGGCGCGTGCTGAAAGAGCTGGCGATAGAACTCATTTGTGCCAACAGCTCCCAAGCCAAAGGCCGTGTTGAGCGAGCCAATCTCACGTTGCAAGACCGGCTGGTTAAAGAGATGCGCTTACAAGGCATCAACACCATCGAGCAAGCCAACGCCTGGCTTCCCTACTTCATCGCCGATTTTAACCACCGCTTTGCTAAGCCCGCTCAATACCCAAAAGACATGACTTGCTGTCGAGAGATAGTCGATACGCCGAGGCTCAATTCACCCTCGATACGACGTCGTCGAATGGTGACCTATTTGGCCTCAGTCCATGAAGGCACTGGTTTAGGTTTAGTGGGATATTTAGATGGAAGTGATTTTTTCTTTTTCGCCATGTTGAACCCTCCTCTATGTAGACCATCAGCCTATCAGAGGTGGCAAAAACGCTTTACTGTTTGCTCAGCAAAAACCGACGTAAATCTCGCTCCGCGCGCATCACAAACAAGATGTACACTTTGTCACCTTCTTGCTTGTAGAAAACCCGACATGGATTCACTACGACTTCGCGATAATTCAGGTGCTCGAGCTCTGGAGGCAGACGCCCAGACTCGGGAAAGTCGCTGAGGCGTTCAACTTTGTCAAAAATGTTTCGGACCAGCTGTTTGGCCGCGACTAAATTTTCAAGGGTAATGTATTCCGCGATATCGTTAAGGTCCGATAACGCGGGCTCACTCCAAATCACTTCAGCCATTTTGACATCTTGTCTTTGGCTTCGTCATGACTCAGCACTTTGCCTTCAGAAATGGCACGCTCACCGCGGGCGATCCCTTCGAGGATAGCCAAGCGGTTTTGCATAAATTGGTAGTCGTCAACATCCACGAGATACGCTGAAGGTTTGCCATGCTCGGTGATCAACACGGGCTCTTTGGTGTCGTGCAGGTCGGCAAGAATTTTGGTAGCTTGACGCTTAAGAGAAGTTACGAGCTCGACTTTCATGTAAATGACTCCAATAAAAGATTAAAGTGATACTATTGTAACACTCTCGATCTTACAAGATTAGCGCAGAAAAGTACCGCGTATAACATCATATTCAATCATTTTGCTTATATTCTTCCAGAATGTTAGCTCAACTCTTTTAACGTGATCGCTTTCATAATTCAGTAAAAGTTCATCCGCGTACTTGATGCTTTGTGTATCTGTGATCCGATGGTAAGCCACTCTCATAAACAGTCCAGCGAAAGCGACTAATATTAAATACCAAGCCAAATTAGGAAGACCAATCGTTAATTCAAAGAGTTCTGTCGTCGTGATTAGTGAGATAAACGCCACACATAAAAAAGCTGCGGGTAAGGCTGACACCATATACAAGGTGAAGTTTTTCAGTGGTCTATAAAAGTACTCTCGAAATCGCTTTGTATCATCAACGTATTGCTCTTTGAAGCGAAACTTCCCTTCATCACAAACCAAGTACTCACAGCCATCTTTATACAATTCGACCGTGCTAGTTGGCTTTTGACTTGATAACAAAACACAGATTTCATCATAGTTAGCTTCATACTTAAAAAGTAAACGAAACTGTTGTTCGACGACCAACTTTGTTGCAAGGTTAACTTCCTTATCAAAACTATGGAACAACAATTCTAAGTTCTTCACCTTGAACTGCTTGTGAGACGAAACAAGCTCATGAAAGAATTTCAAGAACGGTAACAGACCCACTAAAACAGCTATCGCAGCTCCAGTTGAAAACCAATCATGTTCCACGTAATTTCCTCTAAGTACTTCCACCCCGCCTAAAGGGGTATATGTGTAGCCATATGTGAGTGAGCCGTAAATGGCTCGCGTTTACGAAGCTCTCATGTATAAATTAACTTTTATGCATCTATCTCAATTTGAGCGGCTCGTGGTATATGACGTCGTACGGTTTTCACTTCATATTTTGAGTTTGTATAAATACCTGTATCTTCATCTCTAACTTGTGAAATAGTTAAAATCGCATCTAATGAGTCACCAGGAGCTACGGTAATTTTATGAGCAAAGAAATCATCATAGAACTGATGATCTGATACTGGCGCTGATATCTTAATACCCCTCCAGATAAATTCCCATTTCCTTTTAGAACGTTCAAGAATTGCCCTTTTGATCTGAAGTTCAGCGACTTCATTGATTTCTCTCTGAGGTTCTTCAATTTCTATTGGTGTTGTTAGCAAAGCGAATTGACTACGAGGAATTTCAATATCAGGTGAACGATCATCAATATTACGAGTAAAACCAAAACTAACTATATGCTTGTCTTTATCAACAGCCTGTATTGATTTAGAAATACTTTTTCTGAACTTTTCGGATTTTTCTACTTCTTTTTGAGCGTCATATATTGTTTTAGGGACAATTATTGTCTTATCACCTTGTATGATAATTACTTGAGTGTCATCAACAGTCACTCTAACGTCTGAGTCTGGTGCTAAAGTATGCTGGTAGATAAATGATGTAACAATGCCTATAGCGACTGCTTCAACGCGGTTAACAGTGAAAATGTTTTTTAACTCACCGTAAACGGTTTTGACTTTAGCTCTAAAGCTCCCCTCACCAAAAGCCTCTACGAGTATCTCAACCTCGTAGCCTGGATTGATAATCGCATTAGCCTCCTTGATTGCATCACTCAATGAAACTAAAGAAGTCGCAAGAGTGTAAGCGTTGATTTTCTTGCGCTCACCACCAAAATGAAGAACTATTTCTTCACCATATTCTGCAATATTTACAACTTCCACTACAGTTCCTTATTCATTAAACGGCTCTTAGACAAAAAATTCGGGACTTAGGGAAGGGATTTTTTTGTCTAGTTTGATTTATAGAAATGGATTATAACTATCAATTCCTTTTATAACAGTGATTTAAATCATTAGCTGTGAAACTGCGTGCCTAAAATTCAAAGGTTGAGGTGAAAATACAGAAAAAGACTACTTTCCTAGGGAAAGTAGCCCTTTAAGTTAATGTTAATTATCAACGCTTTTTATAACGCTTTCGGGTTGTGCTCGCCCTAACCACGCGCCCATTTCTAAGCGTGTCCCCCTCCTTTAACTGACCATTTTGCTTTCGGCCTTTGCATTTATAACCTTTCTTAGCCATTGGGATCCTCCAGTTTTCGTATCCGTTGCTCTTGGTCTTGCTGCACTCGCTTTATCCAGTTGATGTCGGTTTTCAAAGCCGCAATCGTGCCAAGGTTTGAGACTCCACCGGTAATAAGTGCAATGATTAACGCATCGAGGTACGCCATCACTTCGTTTTCCATCCAGATGCGTAGTATTCAAGTAGGTATCGCACCATGGCACGCATGCCTAGCGTATCGACCACAACAGCACCTACGACAAACCAATAAGGGTTAGGGATGTTCTGTAGTGCATTGAAGCCTTGTTCAACATATGGCGCGTAATTGGGAATGAAAGACAAGATGAGTGGTACGAAGACGACTAACAGGATAAATTCATCCTTAAATCCCCTATCTCGAATGCTGATGTCATCAAGGCTACTGGCCTGCTCTTCGCCATTTTGCAATCGACGCACCCTCGCCTGATGCTTCTCATTTTCGAGTTCATCTTTACGCTTTAACTCCTCAGCTTTGTTTTGATTGAGCAGTTTCCCTACCCGCCACCTTGTTGTATTCGGCTAAAGGCATATTGATTGCTTAAACATAAAGCAATATGGCGAAAATCAAATCATGTTGCTTCGTATTGATGTTTATATCGATAATAAGTTCATAAAATCAGATGGTTACACAAAACCATTATTAGTTTAAAAGCTCTACATTTGGTAAGGTATTCAAGGAATCAATAACTTATTATATAAAAGGCTTAATATGAAAATCGGTATGGTTGCCCTATCACTATTCACCGCTTTTGGCATGAGTTCATACGCGCTTGCTAATGAAAATGACACAGCAGCTAAAGAGCTAGGTCATTTTTATGCAGGTGTAGATATCGGGTTTTATAATGAAACCGAATTAGAATACCGCGGTAGCAAAATTGAAGATTCTTCTGATCTAGCTGACTTGAGTTATAACTTCGTTGGCGGTTATGAATTCAATACACACGATGTAGTAAAGCTGGGATTAGAAGCGGAGTACCGAAAAATTGGCAAAGTTAACTTTGCTCAAATGATGGATATGGAAGGCCAAGCCTTCTTCGTGAATGTTAAACCCAAATTCATCGTTAAAGGAGACTTCTTGGATTTGTATGTCTCCCTGTTAGCAGGCGTTGGATCTATTGATACGGAAATCAAAGCCTTTGGGCTCTCAGCTTCTGAATCTGAGGCCGCTTACCAAATCGGTGGAGAATTTGGCGCAATAATTACCGATAACATCGACGTTCATGTCGGTTACCGCTCTGCACATATTGAAATAGAGTCCATCGATGTTTCATCCAAAACAGCATACATTGGTGCACGATACCATTTCTAAAGTTCCTTCAATGGCTAGACCAATTTATTGCGGTCAACTAGCCTAACATTGCAAATAGTCCGATCTCTTTGAGGTCGGATTTATCATTATTGATTCACTTAACTTCCTTTACATTGCCTCCAAATATAGACCTATTCTTCCACCAATATAAAGTTACGTTGCAACTTATTAAAAAAACCAGCGCTATTGCAAGATAAATCACTCAAACAGGTTGCTATTTCGTGTTTAAATTTTGATCTATCAATCAGTTATATGATTAAACTTGGTGACTAAGCAAGCAAACACTATGCATTCACGCTTACATTATGAATTATAGTGTTAACATCAGACAATGTTGTAAACCAGGTGTTTGATATGTTGCCTAAACTTTATAAGTTCAGATCTCTTCACGATAGAAACATACAATCGATATCCGAGTGTTCGTTGTGGTTTGATTCCGCTAAGACCTTTAATAACCCTTTTGAATCTCATCACCTGTTCAACCAAGAACTTCAGAACGACTTCAAGGTTATGTGCTTCTCTCAATCGAATGACCACCCCATACTTTGGTCTCAGTATGGTGATAACTTTAAAGGTATGTGTATTGAGTATGATCTTAACTGTTATCACGGTGAGGCAGATCTCAATTGCTTTGAAGTTCAGTATGCTGACAACCCAAGCATGCTTAGTTCTCATTCGCTAGTTGACTTAAAAGCATCGAAATTAGCCGCGAGAGTACTTGGAATCAAACATTCAAACTGGCGTTACGAAAAAGAATATCGCTGGGTACTGCCCAATGAAGAGATTATTGGCAACAAGCTGTATCTGAATAAAGAGTGTATAAGCTCTGTGATTATCTCAGAACATGCTCCTGCCGATAGAAAACTAAAGGTACTAATGACTTGCCAACACCTCGGCATCCCAGTTAAACACGCTGTCGCTAAACAAGATTCGTGTACATTTGGCACCTTCGGCTAAATAGATATCAGTAAAATGAACGCCCTACGAGACATATTGCCCATACAAAGTGACAGTGCAACAAATTAACATCTTAGTCAGATCACCGTAATTCACTCGTATTCATTGGCGTTTTAGACAATCAAATTAATATCTTTTAGTTATAGTGCATTATAATGGTCAGTTTGTGATATGAAGTCGGATGTACTTTTCTGGAAAACTGTATTTGAACTTTTTCTTGGTTGGTAAGTGCTGTTTCGCCTGTCTACAAGCTTTACTATCGCCGGATGTTCTCACTCTCTTGATTTTTGTATAACCTTTGGAGTGCTTCATTTCAATCATCAGGTCACAATAACCATCGATTTCAACATTGCTCTTTTTTAGTCCTTTCATGACCGTGGCTTTGATTTTTTTGGCTACGGGATTAACCAATGCATCGTCGGGAAATACGACTGGGGATGAAAAAAACAACAAAAGGATTAGATATCTCATACTGTTCTCCTTTATTGGAACTGAGAACAGTATGACGATGGTTAAGGCAAGCGAAGAACTAACTTAGTATGAAGATTGACAAGATAAGCCGTAATTCTTGACCATTACGCCTTCTTTGAGCCTTTAGATTTGAAGCCGTTATGCGGGAATACATTACGAATACGTTGTTGCACGTTCTTAGGTACATCCTTTGTGAACTTGAGATTATAACCAGAGCGCTTTGCGTACACTTTTAATTCACCTTTAAAAGTGTTGTTGTGGCCAATCTCTTGAAGGTTGTGCTTAAAGCTGGGTGGAAGATGACCTTTAACTTGTTCGATCGCCCCATCGTTAAATTTGATTTTCAATACCGGCCTATCAACCGCGACTAACCAAAAAACCAACGCTGCACCGATTAAGATTACATACATCATAATGTCACCACTACTGTTGATGATTATTTATCGTCAGAAAGGAGCTTGCTTAAATCTTCTTTAAGATTGGTTACTGTCTTGCTGGCCTGTTCACTACGAGATGCTTCGCTTACCAAATACTCAATAGCATCTGATAGCGTACAACCTAGCTCGTTCGCACGCTGGGATAGCTTTTCCCATACACGATAATCAAGGTCGATTGATTTTTTCTTGGTGTGAACTTGTTCAGCATTAAAGTGACGCTTTCGCTTAGCTCGGATCGCTTGCTTAAGCTTGTTATCGAGCTCAGGAGACATGTTGTCAGATATCCACTCAAGAACACCTGTTGGTTGGTGTTCAAGCTTCAATAAGGCTTGTACAGCAACGTCAGCTTCACTTGAATCAATATGGCAGGTGATCGACTCGCCTTCTTTCCATTTTTTGACCAGATAGTTCCATTTCCAACCACATTCCAAGTTTTCAAGTTGCTGATATTTCATGTCTAATCTCGAGAGTTAATCCTGGTGACAGCGTAACCCAAAATAGGCTATTTAACAATTGTTGTCTTGAAAGAATAGACCAAGATCATACTTATATTAGCTTAGTGATTAGTAACTACAACATAGAGCTACAAGCGAGATCGGTTTTTCTATATACTCCCTACCTCATTATCATAATCAGAAACTTAAATGACTCTAGTAGATTGGCGACATGTTACGCCTCAGTACGACGAATATAGCGCTCAATTAGAGCAATTCCCTGACATCTCGCCTTTCCCATTTTCAGACATTCAACATAGATTCAACGATGCGTTAACCCGCTTTGTCCGCTTGTCCAACCTTTCGCGTGTTTTACTTGTCAACGCTCCGGACAATTCGATCTATCGTCAAATGATTGTTGAATCTTTAGTTACTGCTCTAGATGATCACACGTTACCAGTAATAAAAACTGAGTCTTTAAATGCTGTATCTTTGTTTGACCAAGTTCAATCAAAAGACGGCCAAGTCGTTGCGACAAAGCCTGGCTTACTGGCTAGAGCGAACAATGGTTATCTGATTGTTTCAGCCAACTTGATTCTAGCAAACCCGGGAAGCTGGTTACTGCTTAAGTCTGCACTTCTTGGTGAGGCCGTAGAGCCCATCAGTAGCAACCCAGAACACTTAAACCAATCTCCATCTTTACCGCTTACCTACAATATTAAGTTGATTGTGGTTGGAGACCGAGCTCAACTCGGCGATCTTGATTATCTAGACAGTGATATTCAAACTGGTTTCTGCCTATTCAGTGAAATTGAACAAGACATAAAGCTAACAGAAGAGACGTTGACGCAATATCTTGGTTACCTTAAATGGCTCCAACAACGTTATGAATTGCCAAACATCACGCAACAGGCGGTGACAGGCATTCTTACTGCTGGTGCGAGAGAAACTGAAGACCAAAGCTATATACCGTTATGCCCGATTTGGCACAATGCGTTATTGAACGAAGCTTTGATTGAAGCCGACCATGGTGAGATTGATGGTCACCATATTCAGCAAGCACAACAACACAAATACAACCGCGAATCGTACTTACCTGAACGTGCTCTTGATGATATTCGAGATGGCCAAGTTATTATCGAAACCGAGGGTGAACAAGTTGGACAAGTTAATGGTCTGACGGTTATCGATGTACCAGGACACCCTGTATCGTATGGCGAACCAGCCCGAATTTCATGTGTTATCCACTTTGGTGATGGTGATATTGCCGACGTTGAGCGCAAAGCGGAACTCGGTGGTAACCTTCACGCCAAAGGTATGATGATCATGCAAGCGTTTGTAAGCAGCGCGTTAAACCTTGAAGATCCGTTGCCCTATGCTGCTTCTGTTGTGTTTGAGCAATCATACTGCGAAGTTGATGGCGATAGTGCTTCTCTTGCTGAGCTTTGCTCTTTGGTCAGTGCTTTGTCGGAATACCCTATCAATCAACAAATAGCGGTAACCGGTGCTGTCGACCAATTCGGTCGTGTACAAGCTGTTGGTGGGCTAAACGAGAAAATCGAAGGCTTCTATCATGTGTGTAAACACAACGGGCTAACTGGCGAACAAGGTGTGATCCTTCCAAGATCTAACTTACGACATCTTGCTCTGAAGCCAGACCTAATTGAAAGCATCAAAAACAAAGAATTCCATATTTGGTCTGTCTCTAATGTAGATGAAGCGATTCCTCTTATTATGAACAAACCATTTAGAGACGATGAACAAGAAAGCGTTCTGAGCAAAATTGCGGAACGTATTGAAAACTTTGAAAGACATGAGCACCCTATTGGAATTGTTGGACGCATTAAAAACTGGTTTGTCTAGTACTGATCGGACTTGTTTAGCGTACACCTGTTCACTAATATGCACCTATCAAAAATTGGAGTAATTGATAATGCAAAACAAACGTGATTCTTACACTCGCGAAGATCTTCTAGCATCAAGCCAAGGCGAACTATGGCCTGAAGGTCCTCAACTACCAGCACCGAACATGTTGATGATGGATCGCATCACTAAAATGTCTGAGACTGAAGGTGATTTCGGTAAAGGTTTGATTCTTGCTGAACTGGATATTACTCCTGACCTATGGTTCTTCGACTGTCACTTCCCTGGTGACCCAGTAATGCCTGGTTGTCTAGGACTTGATGCAATGTGGCAGCTTGTTGGCTTCTACCTTGGTTGGGTTGGCGGCAAAGGTAAAGGCCGTGCTTTAGGTGTAGGCGAAGTGAAATTCACTGGCCAAATCCTACCTACTGCGAAAAAAGTGACTTACGAAATCCACATGAAGCGTGTTGTTAACCGTCGCCTAGTTATGGGCCTTGCAGATGGTCGCGTACTTGTTGATGGCAAAGAGATTTATGTTGCTAAAGATTTGAAAGTTGGCCTTTTCCAAGATACGTCAGCATTCTAATCTAATCATTTAATTAGAGTAACGCAGTTAGATTTTAATAAAGCAGCCATTGGCTGCTTTATTTTCACTCCAATATATTTAGTTATAGTGCACTAGTGTGTACTGATTAAACAAACTTTCTTATTCCGAAACTGTACTGTATTAGTCCACCAGCAACTGTGTATTCCACTACAAGTATCAGTATCAGCTTAAAGTGTTAGCTCTCTGCGCCATTACATTTATTTTATCTAACTTATATGCCCACTCAGAAACTAACAAGGCTCCAACTCCTGTACCCAGCAATGGAGCCTTGATCTTTGAATATGTTCCGCCCTATCTATTTATAGAGACCTGATTGCTTATCACCTTTGGCGTCACGCCAACCACCTAACCAATAAGACCGAGAATCCATTTGGCTATATGGGCAAGCTTCTTGTGACCTACCGTTTATACCAGCTTTGTAGCCTTGAGATTGTGCTCGTTCTAGTCGATCACGCTTTTGTCTCTTCATAGTGCAGTCCTCATACGGGTGTTCTATTTACTAACATACAATGATTACAACTTTGCGGAGTTTTTGTGACTCCAACTTTAAGAGTCGACCAGTTTTTCACTTTTCTCAAGGCGAAAAAAAAGCCCGAATTCAGAATTGTGAACTCGGGCTCAAGAGATGAAATTATTTAAATTTTCTACGGAACCCTAGTAAGCCGAGTACAGTCAAAGCGAACCAACCTAAGCTACCGCCTTTACGATCGACCTTTGCTGTATCAGTACTACGTGCTTGGATATCACTCTTACCTTTACCTTCGATAGGAATCAATTTAACCGCAACAACCTTTTCAACCGCATTAGACGCAGCACCGCCACAGTATGAGTTGTGAGACGTTGTATCGTATGGTTTAGGTGTGCCGCCAACGACACATTTGATAGCCGTCGCAGAGATAACACCCGCATCGTTGATGTCTGAAGCATCAATAATTCGGAACTTGTTGTTCTCTCCAGCAACGTTGCCATCGTTAGTTAGATCATCTAGAAACCAAGCTTTGTTCTGAAACAGAGCAATTCTTGATGGATCAGTACCCGTTGCTTGATATGGATAAATAAAACCGCGGTGTCTACGCTCACTTCCATCAACTTCACGCGTTGTTTCAGCGTCAACTTGACCAACAATTTCATTGAAGTTGTTAACTGCTCTAGCTTCACCACTCGAACCAGCAAAGAAGATTCCACCCGTTAGGTATGTCGCTGTTGGAGTGGTAACTGAAGCATCAGTAACAACAAACATCTTGCTGCCTGCGCTACCATTTTCAGGCACTCGACCATTACGCTTAGAGTTACCAATAACAAACAAGTTTTTGTTGATATCGGTCGCTACAGAGTTACTGTATTTGTAATCATTAGACGAGTTAGAGTTGACCTTAGCCCCCTCAATTGATTTGGTCGTCCAAGTATTCGCGCTATCAGCTAAGTCCAGAGATTTACTGATGAATACAGATGCATTCATATCTTGTAGATCGCCGCTACCATCAACAGTATTGTAGCCTACGCCATAAAACTTAGTATCCGATTCGGCAATTGAACGCATGCTACCTTGAGCATAATAATCGCCTTGTCTAGCAGTTCCACCACGAGTCCAATCGATTAGCTTGGTATTCGTACCATCCCAAATAGCAGCTTTTGAACTAAATACAGGATCCGGCGTTGACGTCTCCGTAATGGTTTCACTAGTAGACACACTACCAACATTGTAAACAGTACCATTACTTGCTTTGATAGCTTTCCATGCACGAGTCTCAGAAGAACCTGATGGCTTGGCTGTCGTTGTGAATAATGCATTATTGCGGATAGTTCCATCAGACTTAACACCGAGTGGCTTGGCATCTTTGTCTAAAGAGTTGATCACTGTGTTGTAGGAATCGAGTATTGCCCCGCCTTCTATAAATGCCTTTGCATTTACATAACTCAGGTTATTTCTTTCCTTAGCCCAAGTATCGTCCCAGCGAGTTTTCGCCCAACTTTCACATGTGGAATATCTTAGTTCACGGTTACAATAGTTTTTGAAGTCATCGAACTCTTGTAAATATTGGAAGACAGCGTCCATAGCGAATGGGACTTCTTCACGGTAACTAATAGCTTCAACCGAATTACGTGTTTCACCAGCTAGCTTGAAGGCATCACAAGCGACACCACCGATAGTCCCGGCGGTAAAACAACTTTCAGTTCCGGTAACCGCCGCTGGTTGAATCGCAACACCAAACGTTTCAGAAGCTCCGACAATTGAGCTAGGAGTCGCGACTTCAACTACCTTGTACAGTGCAGCATTCGCGTTAGTTGCAGCCAAAACTAAGGCTGCAACTGTTGTTAATTTAAATTTATTACAAGTCATGATTACTTCTTAACTTTCCTGTTGTAGTGCCTCGAGCTCTTCCCAGCGCTCAAAAGCAACTTCAAGCTCCTGCTCTGCTGCAGATAGCTTATCTAATACTGGTTGTGTCTGCTCTACAGATTTTGAAAAGAAGCTAGGATCGTTGACTTCTTCCTGAAGAGTTTCAATTTGAGTTTCCAATTCTTCCAAACGCATTGGTAGCGCTTCTAGTTCTCGTTGTAGCTTATACGATAACTTCTTAGCTTTAGCCTTAACTGGCGCAGTTTTGGGAGTTTCCTCAACTACTTTCTCTGGCTTTGATGGCTTTTCAACCTGTCGGTGCTCTATAGCCTGCTTTCTTTGTTGCTGAGCATCGTGGTAGCCACCAACAAATTCTTCAACAACGCCGTTGCCTTCAAAAATCCAACTTGTCATAACTGTGTTATCAACAAACTGTCGATCGTGGCTCACTAAAAGAAGCGTACCCTGATAGTTGGCAAGCAAATCTTCTAAAAGTTCCAAAGTTTCGATATCTAGATCGTTGGTTGGCTCATCGAGAATCAATAAGTTATTCGACTTAAGGAAAATACGAGCTAGTAACAGACGGTTTTTCTCACCACCAGACAGTGCTTTCACCGGAGTGCGAGCACGTTTAGGAGAGAACAAGAAATCTTGTAGGTAGCTAAGTGCATGGCGCTCACGGCCGCCTACTGTCACTTCTTGCTTACCATCCGCCAGATTGTCAATTACTGACTTCTCAGGGTCTAGAATTTCTCGATATTGGTCGAAGTAAGCCACTTCAAGTTTAGTACCACAATGTAGACGGCCAGAATCAGGCTTCAGCTGATCAAGAAGCAGTTTAAGCACGGTACTCTTACCACAGCCATTAGGGCCGATCAGAGCAATACGATCACCACGCATAATGTTGAAGCTGAAATCTTTAACAATCTCTTTGCCTTCAAAGCCAAAGTTAAGATTCTCTGCTTCGAATACAATCTTGCCTGAACGTTGACCATCATCGATCTGAATAACCGCTTTACCCTGCACTTCACGACGATTGATGCGCTCTTCACGCAACTTCTTAAGTGCACGTACACGGCCTTCGTTACGCGTTCGACGAGCTTTAATGCCCTGACGAATCCACACTTCTTCTTGAGCAAGCTTTTTATCGAATTCAGCGTTCTGCATCTCTTCGACACGTAACGCTTCTTCTTTCTCTAGCAAGTAGTTTTCGTAATCGCCAGGGAACGAGCTCAGCTTGCCGCGATCAAGATCGACAATGCGAGTTGCCATTGATTTGATGAAAGCACGGTCATGCGAGATAAAGATGATTGAACCGCGGAAGTCTTTCAGGAAACCCTCTAACCATTCAATGGTCGCAACATCCAAGTGGTTAGTCGGTTCGTCAAGTAGAAGCACGTCAGGGTCACATACAAGCGCACGAGCAAGCGCCGCTTTACGTTGCCAACCACCAGATAAATCAGTCAGCTTTGTTTCAGCTGTCAACTTAAGTGCAGCCAATACGTTGCTTACGCGATCTTCAAAGCGCCATGCATTCGCATGATCCAATTGCTCTTGAACACGAGTAAGACGATTTAGGTTCTTTTCACTAGGGTCAGTAGCAATGAGATCCAGAAGATCATGGTAGATCTTCAGCTGTTCACCGATTTCCGCTAGGCCACCAGCAACGTAATCATAAACGGTACCTTGCTCATTGCGCGGTGGATCTTGCTCAAGGCGAGATACAACCACATCTTGTGTGATTTGCATCTTGCCGTCGTCCATGATGATGTTCCCAGACAGGATTTTCATCAACGTAGACTTACCAGCGCCATTGCGCCCTACTAAACACACACGTTCGTTTTCTTGCAGTGCGAAGTCCGCACGATCTAATAACGGGTGATCGCCAAACGCTAATTGCCCATTATGAATTGTAAGTAATGCCATTCTTCTTTAACCAATCATTAAGTTCTAACAAGCCAAATGGCCAGTTAAGCTCTGAGCTTTGAGAAAGATCAGAGCTTTCAAATTTGAGCACCGGAATAGTGACCCCGTAACGGGAAAAGAGCTCATCATCGAATGCAATGTCGACAACGTTGACGTGATGGCTAATGTTTAACTGTTCCGTGAGTTTGAATGCCATCTCACATAGATGGCACCCTTCTGTACTGTAGAGAGTCAGCACGCTATATCCTTATACAATCTCTTAATTACTTATGCGTAATCAACCAGCAGTTATGAATGTGCTTGTTACGAGAGAAGTCCAATGGAAGCGTTTTAGCTGAGATGTTCTGAGCTTTGAGACCTAACTCTTCTAGGCCTTCTACATCCATTTTGAAGTGACGCTTGTTGTTAGAGAACACTATCGTGCCTTCTTCACGAAGAAGACGCTTAAGGTTTTCCATCAATTGAATGTGATCACGCTGAACATCAAAAGATTGATCCATACGCTTAGAGTTTGAGAACGTTGGAGGATCAATGAAGATCAGGTCGTAAGAACCCTGCTCTTTAACCAACCACTGTAAGCAGTCAGCTTGAACAAACTGATGTTGACGACCAACACGGCCGTTAAGCTCCATGTTCTGTTTTGCCCACTCAAGGTAGGTATTAGACATATCAACGGTTGTTGTTGAACGTGCGCCACCCACAGCAGCATGAACAGATGCACTGCCTGTGTAAGCAAATAAGTTAAGGAAATCTTTACCTGCAGCCATTTCGCCGATACGACGACGGGTGATCTTATGATCTAAGAACAAGCCCGTATCTAAGTAGTCATGAAGATTAACAATCAGCTTAACGCCATATTCATTCACTTCTAGGTTAGATGAGTTTTGAGCCATTTTTTGATATTGAGAACGGCCTTTCTGCTTCTGACGAACCTTAAGAACCACGTTGTTTGCTTCAACGCCAGTGACTTGAATAGAAGCACGGATGATATCGGTTAAGCGACGTTTTGCCTTCTCTTCTGGTACATCTTTTGGCGCTGCGTATTCTTGAATCACAAGGTGACCTGGGTATACATCAATCGCTACATTGTATTCTGGTAAGTCAGCATCGTAGATACGGTAACAATCTAATTGCTCTTTCTTAGCCCACTTGCCGATTTTACCAATGTTCTTTTTAAGACGGTTCGCGAAATCAGGTGCAATAAGTTGCTCTTGTTCACCCGTTGGACGCTCTGACATCGGACGGTCTGAAATTGAGTAGTTCTTCTGGTGACACGGTAACGCACCGTTATTCAATTTGAACTGTTTGTCTGCACGCATACGTAGGCAGCTCAGCAGTTCGTCTGAACTAGAGAAGATAGATGCGTTGCAACCACCAAATTCCGCTTTAAGCTGCGCACCGAAAGCGGTGTAAAGTGCAATTAGGCCAGGCTCTGTGCCAAGACGCTCACCATAAGGTGGGTTAGAAACAATCACACCATCAGCAAACTCTGTAGGACGCTTAAGCTTTGCAGCATCGCCTACTTCGAATTCAATCAGCTCTTCAACACCAGCACGACGAGCATTGTCACGTGCTGTTTTGATCATGCGTTCATCATTGTCATAACCATAGAACTTACATTCTACTTTCTTAACGCCACGACGACCTTGAACGTTCGCTTCAGCTTTAACTTCAGCCCAAAGCTCTGGTTCGAAATCTTCTAGTGATTCAAAACACCACTTCTGGCGTTTAACACCTGGAGCCATGTTTGCAGCCATCATTGCCGCTTCAATCACTAACGTACCTGAACCACACATTGGGTCTAGGAAAGGCTTAGTTGCATCCCAACCACTACGAAGAAGAATCGCTGCAGCAAGCGTTTCACGCAGAGGTGCGCGACCTGATTCAGGACGGTAACCACGTTGGTGAAGACCGCTACCTACCATATCAACACCAAGAATCGCTTTATCACGATGTAGACGAACGTGAATACGAATATCTGGATTTTCTTTGCTGATAGACGGACGAGGCAAAGACTTTTTCTCAAAGCTATCAACAACGGCATCTTTTACTTTCATCGCACCGTATTGGCTATTACGGATTTCGTTGTTTGTACCGTTAAAGTCAACAACAAAACGCTTAGAGCTATGGAATTGATTCACCCAGTTAACCGCGGTGGTTGATAGGTACAAATCCATGTCGTCCATACAAGTGAATTCAGAAAGGACACGTACAAATCTAGAAGCCAAACGACTCCATAAACAACAACGATAAATTTGCTCATTGGTCGCTTTGAATTTAACACCTGCTTGAACAGGTTTTGCATTTGTAATCCCTAGTTGGGTTAGTTCTTCAACTAATAAATTCTCAAGGCCGTTTGAGGTAACCGCTAGATATTGATTCATAGTGTTCTTTTATTGATAAAAATTAGCTCGATTATACCTGAATTTGTTATTAGAGCATCACACTAAACTTGTCTTTTCATTGAATCTTTCGACTAACTGGCTAGCAAACACACAGTCATGAAGCGATCGCTTACCCACATCCCCTTAGAACATAAGACTTATCGAATCAGCACAATTTATGACCAAATATCGACCAATGCGGCGGCGTGAATTTATATTCACCCTAATACTGGTATATACCAAACCCAATTTAAGGCTGAAAGTTAGCTACAAAAGCACAAAAACAGGGAATAAAGGGAGGTAATTTACACTTCTGGCGATGAAAATAGGCAGAAATTAAGATGAAAAAACAGTCACAAGTTCACTAATTAAATAGTTAAGCGGTGATGTATTTATCTGGATGAGGTTTTTTAGGCACAAAAAAATCGGCTATTGAGCCGATTCTAAGGAAGGTTTGATAGGTTTATGCGTTGCAATGTGTGTTAGAAATGATGAACTAAACTGGGGGAATTAACCGACCATTGCAATATGTGTATGATGAAAATGAAGAATAGAGTTCGCGTCTACCATCCTATCGTGCATCACCTTAATCGAGTCTCCAAAACTTAACCCTTTTGAAGGTGTGAGCAGAAACTCTTCTAAGTCGACAAATGCACATAGGCTCGCACACTCTCCCACTTCCAATACAATGAAGTAACCTAGGCTATGCTCGTTATTCATTTGTACGATATCCCCTTCTTGAGGAGATTCGTGGCCAGCGCCTTGTGAATCGAAGAACCAGCTTTTAGGCTGTACAGGCTTGTGGAAGCGCTTTGCTGCCACACAATATAGTGCGAGTTCAGCTTGGCGAGGCTCAGACAGTTCTAAGCCAGAAATTTGTTCTTTGAAGGTTTGGTATGAAGATGCGTCATCAACGGTGAATTCATTATCTCTAAACGCGCAGTCCACCAGCTTATTGCGGACCAGATTCGTTTTGAAAATCATATCCTCTCCGAGGTTTAGCATTAATGAACATTGCTGCTCATCGTAATACCAACTCCATGTATCGCTAGGTTTAAGCATCATTTCGTCTCACACTGTTGAACCATTCCATTAGGTAAAACGCAAAATTACCTTCAATTACAGTAATTTTACTGAGCAATAGGCAAAAAAAAAGAGGAAATGAATTCCTCTTTCTTATCGCTTCTGTCTACAACTCAGTGAGTTACAGTGTCTCTTTTAGTAAGACGATGCCAAATTATAGCTTTCCTAAAATAACCACATCTTTTTGATAACTCTGTTTATAAAAGCTCTGGGTTTATAAAAGCTGGGGTTATAAAAGCTTTGGTTTTCGGGGACTATAAATTTTTAACGATGTCGCCTACAAGACCTGGGCCTTTGTAGATGAAACCAGAGTAAACTTGTACAAGCTTCGCGCCTGCCATCATTTTCTCTTTCGCAGCGACGTAAGAGTCAACGCCACCTACCCCGATGATCGGTAATTGGTCACCCAACTCTTCGTGAAGTTTACGAACCACTTCAGTACTGCGAGATTGAACCGGACGTCCACTTAGGCCACCCGCTTCATCGCAATGTTTCATGCCTTCAACGATTGAACGATCCAATGTTGTGTTTGTTGCGATCACACCATCGATCTTATTTTTGATCAATGATTCACAAATTTGGCTAATTTCGTCATCACTTAGATCCGGAGCAATCTTAAGAGCAAGAGGAACATATTTACCATGCTTCTCTTCTAGTTCAGATTGTTTCGTTTTAAGTTCAGACAATAGATCGTCTAGAGCTTCGCCGTATTGTAGAGAGCGAAGTCCTGGAGTATTTGGTGAAGAGATGTTCACAGCAATGTAACCAGCGTATTGATATACCTTCTCCATACAGATCAAGTAATCTTCAGCGCCCTTTTCAATTGGTGTGTCTTTGTTCTTACCGATGTTGATACCTAAGATGCCGTCGTAGTTCGACTTCTTAACGTTCTCAATAAGATTGTCGACGCCAAGGTTATTGAACCCCATGCGGTTGATGATACCTTCAGCTTCAACAAGACGGAACAGACGTGGTTTGTCATTACCGGCTTGTGGACGAGGAGTTACCGTTCCTACTTCAACGAAACCAAAACCCATTGCGCCAAATGCATCAATACATTCACCGTTTTTATCTAGGCCAGCCGCTAGGCCAACTGGGTTTTTAAAAGTAAGACCCATGCATTCTACAGGTCGATTAGGTAATTGTTGGCGATACAAAAGATCAATAGGAGTGCCTGTGAAGCGTTTGAAATTTTGAATTGCAAGATCATGTGCCTTTTCGGCATCAAGTTGGAAAAAGCCAGTTCTGGCTAGACGGTAGAGCATTGTGCCTCCGATAGAAAAAAGCCCCGTGTAAACGGGGCGATATTATTTACTTATTTACCCAACTATTCAATCTATTACTGTCTGTAAGGGTAAGATAATCGAGTTTGTTAGCGAATGAGGTTCTTTATTAAGCAAACGTTATCGTTTCTGCAGTCAGTTTACTCATTTCTAGTCTCCACCATATTACAGCCACCCACTCTTTTAACAACAAGCAAGGTGTCCACGAAGTGGGTCCATCAAAAGAAGTGGGTCCGTCAAAAATCATTAGACCTATTGATGCCACTTTATAGAAACGAAAAAGGCAGACCTTATGGCCTGCCTTATGTCTTTCGTTTTATCTAATCACTAATCTGTCGACATGCAATTTAGATTTAACAACATCAATTCACGTAGTGCTACTGAGAACTTGGCAAACTCATGAACCGAACCCACTTTGAATTCGTTCAAGATGCTTTCCCAACGATGTAGAGAAACAGAGTTACTTTCCATCCAATCATCAAGCGCTTTAATCACATCGATGTCTGAAGCACAACCGCAGTTAAGCACTTGGCCAGTTAGCTGACGTTGCTGCCAATCCAGATCTTCTCTGAATGCTGCACGTGCCAGCGCTTGCCAGTTGTTATCTACCGCTTGACCATTGATTTGCTTCAAGAACCAGTGCAGAGACAAACGGTCGCCAAGGTTGAAGTAAAGCTTAGACGCTTGTTGTACTGTTTTACCTGTCTCACGAGCCACTGTGGATATATCCAGTGCTGAGTACAAACTAGACAAACGCGCAACTGAATTAGCTAACTCAGCGTTTACACCTTGGTCAATCCATAATTGTGCCATTGCGTTATGCTCTTCTACCTCAGAAGCCACTAGGTTTTCATCCAGTTTCTCTGTGATAGTAAGAACATCACCTTGGTAAAGTTCAATCAGTGCTTTCACTGACTGCTTACCAGTGCGGTTTCTTAACAACCAACGAGCCAAGCGACGAAGTGTACGGCGAACATGGTAGATCAATTCATATTGAGCTTCAGAAGTTGAAACATTGTCCAGTTCACGAATGCTCTTCAGAACATGGCCAAGACCATAGATTTCACGTGATGCCGCGTAAGCGTTGGCAATATCAACAATATTTGCGCCCGTCTCTTCTTGCAGACGAGTAACGAAGTTACAACCCATCTCGTTAACCATTTGGTTAGCCAGTGCCGTCGCAATGATTTCAGAACGTAGTGGATGATTGTCCATGTGCTGAGAATAGTTACGACGTAACGCTGTTGGGAAGTATTGCATAAGCTGTTGAGCATGGAATTCATCATTAGCGATATCATCACTAACAAGATCTTCTTTCAACACCATTTTACCGTAAGCGACAAGTACAGAAAGCTCTGGTCTAGTTAGGCCTTGGCCCTGCTTTTCACGCTCAACCAGTGTTTCGTCATCTGGGATGTATTCCAAACCACGATCCAAGTACCCTGCTTTCTCCATTGTGTGAATAAAGCGGATTTGCTCTTTTACTAAGCCAACTCCTTGATGTTCAGTAACCGAAATAGATTCAGCTTGGCAATATGCGTCGTCTAGTACGATTTCACCTACTTCGTCTTCCATCGATTCAAGCACTTGGTTACGTTGCTTAACGGTGAGATCACCACTAGACACCAAACCATTCAAGAAGATCTTAATGTTTACTTCGTTATCCGAACAGTCAACACCACCAACGTTATCAACAAAGTCGGTATTAACTCGGCCGCCCGTAAGCGCGTATTCAATACGACCCAATTGAGTCATACCCAAGTTACCGCCTTCACCTACAACCTTAGCTTTTAGGTCACGGCCATCGATACGCAGCACGTCATTTGCACGGTCACCAACATCAGTATGAGTCTCTTTTGAAGACTTAACGTATGTACCGATACCGCCATTCCAAAGAAGATCAACCTGCATAGACAAGATCGCTTTGATCAAGTCATTCGGTGCCATTGATGCTTTCTTAGTACCCAGCATTTTCTGAATTTCAGGCGTCAAAGAGATAGACTTAGCTCGACGAGAGAAGATGCCACCACCCTGAGAAATCAGGTCTTTGTTGTAATCTTCCCAGCTTGAGCGAGGCAGATTAAACAAGCGCTCACGCTCTACCCAGCTTGATGCCGACTCTGGATTCGGGTCAATGAAGATATGCATGTGGTTAAACGCGGCTTGCATACGAATATGCTTAGACAACAGCATGCCGTTACCAAATACATCGCCCGCCATATCACCGACACCGATAGCGGTGAAGTCCGTTGTTTGACAGTTGATGCCCATTTCACGGAAGTGACGCTTAACCGATTCCCAGCCACCTTTCGCCGTGATACCCATGGCTTTATGGTCGTAACCGTTAGAACCACCAGAGGCAAACGCATCGCCTAACCAGAAGTTGTATTCAGCAGATACTGAGTTTGCTAGATCTGAGAACGTTGCGGTACCTTTATCGGCGGCAACAACCAAATACGGGTCATCTTCATCGTGACGAACAACGCTCTTAGGTGGAATAACCTCACCTTCAATGATGTTGTCTGATACGTCTAGTAGTGCACGGATGAAGCGCTTGTAACAACGTTGACCTTCAGCGAAGATCTCGTCTCGGCCAGACATAGTGTGTTGACGCTTACAAACGAAACCACCTTTTGCACCAACCGGTACAATTACTGTGTTCTTAACTTGCTGTGCTTTAACTAGGCCTAGAATCTCAGTACGGAAATCCTCTTGACGGTCTGACCAACGTAAACCACCACGAGCGACTTTACCGCCACGTAGATGCACACCTTCAATGTCTGGTGCGTAAACGAAGATCTCAAACGCAGGAACCGGCGCTGGGATATCTGGGATCTCGCTTGGTCTCATTTTCAGAGCCAACCAAGGCTTAGACTGTTTGTTGTCGTCTAACTGGTAGTAGTTAGTACGAAGCGTTGCTGTGATCATTTCCATGTAGCGACGAATGATACGATCATCATCCAAGCTTTCTACATGATCCAACTGTTCAGTGATCTTCTTAATAAGATCTTGTTGGCCTTTCGCGCTGCCTTTCAATTTAGGGTCAAAACGCTTGCCGAATAAACTCACTAACCCTTTCGCTAGATCTGGGTAATGAGACAATGTGTCTTCAATGTATTGTTGGCTGAATGGGAAACCCACTTGACGCATGTAACGCGCATACGCACGTAAGATTGAGATTTCACGACCAGAAAGACCCGCACCCAATACCAAGCGGTTGAAACCATCGCTGTCTAACTCACCCTCCCAAATTGCCGCAAAGGCTTGTTGGAAAAGATCGCGAGCTTCACGAAGATCAATCGTCTTGTCACTCTTATGCAGCATCGAGAAATCAAGGATCCAATAAGTCACCCCGTTGGTTTTACGCACTTCATAAGGTGATTCACCAATAACGCGCAGGCCAAAGTTTTCAAGCATTGGCATCACATCAGACAGGTGAATCGGCTCATCACTGTGGTAGAACAGCTTCAAACGAACGGCTTTAGAGTCGGTAGCCTCTTCTTGAGGACGGTAGAAAAGCATGCCAAGTTTGTTGTCTTCACTTAGTGCTTCTAGACGCTCAATGTCTGCAACAGCAGAACCAGGCATCATGTCTTCTTTGTACGAACGTGGGAATGCACGCATGTACTCTTTCGATAACGGAAGACCTTTGCTCTCACCGAAGTTAGCAACGATTGATTCAGACAGGCGGTCATCCCACGTAGACGATACTTCCATTAAATTTTGCTCAATTGTTTTCACGTCCACATCCATGTTGTTGTTATCAACACGAACAATATAGTGCGTTCTTGCCAGTGGGCTTTCAGAGAAGTATGTCGTGAATTCGACCTCTTCTTCACAACCAAAGTACTGCTTCAAGATGCGTTGAGTTTGACGACGAAGCTCGGTGTTGTAACGATCTTTGGTTACGTAAACCATGCAGCTAAAGAAACGGCCAAACGGGTCTTTGCGAACAAACAAGCGCAGAAGATCGCGATCTTGCATTTGAACTACGCCAGTACCGACTTCTAGCAATTCTTCTTCTCGAGCTTGAAGCAGTTCATCACGCGGATAGTTTTCTAGAATATTGTGCAGTGCTTTGTAAGAGTATGAACCCTCACGGTAACCACTCGCATCTAAGATACGCTCTACTTTCTCGCGAACAAGAGGAATGCTTTCAACGGTTTGGTTATAAACGGCAGAAGTGTAAAGACCAGTAAAGCGGTGCTCACCAATGACCTTACCGTTCTTATCAAATTTCTTAATACCAATGTAGTCGTTGTAAGCTGGGCGGTGAATGCGTGAAGCCGTGTTGCCCTTGGTTACGATAAGTACATACGGTTTCTTCGCTTCTAAACGTGCCGAGTCAGAAAACTCAGACAGCTTAACGTTACGCACACGATCTGAATTCGCAAACAAACCAAGACCTTGCTCCTTGGTCGGTTGTAGTTCTGTGTCGCCATTTACAGAAACAAGGTCATATTCCTTGTAGCCCATAAACGTAAAGTTGTGCTCGCCTAACCAACGAAGAAACGCCAACGTCTCATCAAAACGTTGGCCGTCTACAGGAATGCTTTCTTTTTGCTTTTCAACTTGATTCGTTACTTCCTCTAGTTTTTCAACCATCTTCAGCCAATCGTTCACGACTAAACCAGTATCGGTAAAGATATCCAGTAGTTCCGTTTTGAGCGCTGTCATTTCAGCTTTGCTGCTAAGACGGTCTACTTCGATATGGAAAAGCGATTGGAATGCACCTTCGTTATTGCTAACACCGACAACACTGCCCTTATCAGAGCGAGAGATTTGTGTTGGATTGTGAAGCATAAGGTGAGAAGAAAGGTCTAGGCGAGTCAGCGCCATTTTTACAGAGTCTACAAGGAATGGGCTATCTGGTACGACTATCTCTACGATAGTGTGAGTAGATTGCCAACCTTGACGACTTACTGTCGGGTTAAAAACGCGAACTGAGATTTGGTCAGCTTTCTTTTCATTGATGTGATGCCATAAGCTAACTACAGCACCGTATAAATCGGATTCGTTTCTCTGAGTTAGATCGTCGTGAGAAACGTTACTAAACAAGTGTTGAGCAAGTTGAGTTACGAGAGGTCGATGAGCAAGGTCAAGTTTGTCTTGAATCAGTTTGTAAACTTTTTCAAGTAAAACTGGAACCACAGTTTCACGTGCGGTCATAGTCACACTCCACAATTAGAATTTTATTTTATTATTAGGGGGCTTACTTAAGCTAGCGTTTGAATCAAGCCTTCAAGGCCAGTACTACTAACGAGTTAAGCAAAGGTAATGCATTCATTTATTGTAAAAGCATTATTGATAAATAGTTAATTGTTTTAGAGGTGGTAAGAGGTGAAATGTTTGATTATGTGATTAAGATTCCCTTTAACTCACTAGGCACGCCAAGCTTTACAGAGCTTCCAACTTAATAAACTTATTTTTTTGGTCAGTTGTTAACCTAAACTGTCCTCTAACCCCTATTTGTGTAAGAAATGGTCTGAAGCGAGTTGCAGGTAGCTGTAAGCGTAACCCTGTTGTTGTTATCACTTGAACTTTACTTGCGGCACCCGAGTAGCTAGCCAAAAACTGCTGATATGAGATGTTAAGTTGGAAAATATAGCGATTCATACGATACCTGTATACATATACAGTGCCGGTGATTTTTGGCACTTAACGATGTCTGAAAGTGAAACTTAACTTGAAACTGCTCTAGCTTATCGAAAATTCGATAAACCAGAAACAAAAAATCAGTGGCAGATATTCTCTACCACTGATGACTTTTCGTTACTAGTAAACTGTTTATTAGCCAACCGCTTATGATCGAACAGTTTCCTGAATAAGCGGCTGACTTAAGCCTCTAGTGCTTTTGCCACTTTCTCGAATAAGTCTTTTGCAAGGTTGTCCATGTTCTTCAGCGTCTCAAGTTCTTTTTTGATTAGAGCTTGGCGTTCATCATCGTACTTACGGAACTTAAGTAGCGGGTCAATCAAACGTGAAGCCACTTGCGGGTTGCTGCTGTTCAATTCACGTAGGATCTCGCCCGCAAACGCATAACCTTGTCCTGACTTGGCGTGGAATTGAACCGGGTTCATGTTTAAGAACGAACCTACCAAGTTACGAGTACGGTTCGGGTTCTTCAAGCTGAACGCTTGGTGCGACATCGACGCTTTGATCACTTCAAGTGCATTAGAACTTGGGTTTGAACCTTGCAATGCAAACCACTTATCCATGACAAGACCATCGTGTTTCCACTTGTCGCTGTAATCCGCCATCAAGGTTTCACGACATGGTAGTTGCGCACTGTTCGCCGCGCCCATTGCAGCCATTGTATCTGTCATGTTGTTTGCTTGTTGGTACATAGCAACAACCAAGTCATTACCCTTTTCAGTATGCGCTAAGTAACTTAGACAAACTTTACGTAGAGTACGCTTACCAATCGAATCGTGATCGATCGTGTATTCTGTTAATGCATGGCTGTGATAAACCGCTGCTAACTCGTCTTCAAGTTCTGCAGCTAGTGTTACTTTCATTGAGTTAAGAACAGATGCGACCGCATCAATATCAACGCGCTCATACCAACCCGACACTTCGTTATGACTTGGAAGAGAAAGCATTTCTGCAATAAACGCAGGTTCTAGTGAATCACTAAGCAATACCCCGCGGAATGCATCAACAACAGAAGCAGAAAGTTCAAACTTTTGACCTTGTTGAACGTTATCTACGTTGCTACGGATGTATTTCGCTAGCAGCATTTGACCCGCATCCCAACGAGAAAATTCATTGCGAGCATTCACCATCAAGAAGATAAGTTCTTCATCCGAATAGTCGTACTCCAGTTTCACTGGCGCAGAAAATTCACGCAGTAGCGATGGGATCGGTTGCTCTGAAACGTTTTCAAACACGAACGTTTGTACCGCTTCTTTCACATCAAGTACATTGTGAACTGGCTGGCCGTTACATTGTAACCCAATCACTTCACCCGACGCGTTGTATAGCTCGATGTCTAGAGGAATATGCAGAGCTTGCTTTTCCGTTTGCTCATGAGTTGGAGCCGTTATTTGGCGAGTGGTTAACGTGTACTCTTTTTTGTCTGCGTCGTAGTGACTTTCAACAGAAAGCGTCGGCGTACCAGATTGGCTGTACCATAAACGGAACTGAGACAGGTCAACACCCGATGCATCTTCCATTGCCGCTACAAAATCTTCACATGTTGCAGCCGTGCCATCGTGACGTTCGAAGTAAAGCTTCATGCCTTTTTGGAAGCCGTCTTCACCCAACAATGTGTGGATCATTCGGATCACTTCGCTGCCCTTTTCGTATACCGTCAATGTGTAGAAGTTGTTCATTTCTATCACTTTTTCAGGGCGAATTGGGTGGGACATTGGACTTGCATCTTCAGCGAATTGTGGCCCGCGAATAATACGAACATTGTTGATTCGGTTTACTGCGCGAGAACCAAGATCAGATGAGAACTCTTGGTCACGGAATACGGTTAAGCCTTCTTTCAAGCTTAGTTGGAACCAATCGCGACATGTCACTCGGTTACCGGTCCAGTTGTGGAAGTATTCATGGCCAATTACCGCTTCAATACCTAGGTAATCTGTATCCGTTGCAGTTTGGTCGTTTGCTAAAACAAACTTAGAGTTGAATACGTTTAGACCTTTATTTTCCATCGCACCCATGTTGAAGAAATCAACGGCTACGATCATGTAGATATCTAGGTCGTATTCAAGATTGAAACGCTCTTCGTCCCACTTCATTGAGTTAATTAAAGAAACCATCGCGTGGTTCGCACGGTCTAAATTGCCTTTGTCGACAAAGATTTCTAGATCAACTTTGCGGCCTGATTGAGTCGTGTAAGCGTCACGAAGTACATCAAAATCACCGGCAACAAGAGCAAACAAGTACGCTGGTTTTGGATGTGGGTCTTGCCATTTCACCCAGTGACGACCGTTTTCAGCTTCACCTTCATCTACACGGTTACCATTACTTAGTAAGAATGGGTTTTCAGATTTGTCTGCAATGACTGTTGTCGTGAATTTCGCCAACACATCTGGGCGATCCATGTAGTAAGTAATACGGCGGAAACCTTCAGCTTCACACTGAGTACAGAATGCGCCACCCGACTTATACAAACCTTCCAGTGCACTATTCCCTTCAGGGTTTACTTCCGTCACGATCGTGAGTGTGAAATCTTTCGGTAGTCCGCTTAGTGTTAGTTGAGTTTCAGATTGCTCATATTGCGTCCACTCTTGACCTTCTACTAAAACAGAAACCAGCTTCAAGCCTTCACCATCAAGTACTAAGGTCGAACTATCTTTCTCTTGCTTAACACTAGACACCGCCGTAATGATGGACGCTGAATCGTACAAATCGAAAGTAAGATCGATTTGAGAAATAGTGTGAGATGGTGATTGATAATCTTTACGATACTTGGCTTGAGGTGTATGTGCCATAACGGGTTCCTTTTGATCGTTATACGTAATTGTATTTTAACTGTATATATCTAAAGGTTGAGGGCCAAGAACACAAGGGGAATATTGAAAAAAGGAGGCATTGTAGTAAAACGCCTCCATGTTTTGCTATTTTATCAACCAAATCAGAAAGGAACGGCTAATTAATGAACTGTGAGCCATATTATCAACAAGCCTGACTTTGCGCATCCAACTCGTCATTATCGAATACGATTGAGTACTGCAAACATGTCGCCTTCTTCACCTTGAAGCGTCAAGACGTCGCTGTTTAATGTGTAACGAGTGCCATGCTCGCCATTTTCATACAGAAGCACCAATTGATCGCCTTCTGTGTAATACACCCCTCGACGAACAACTTCACTCCCCACTTCATCGGACACTCTGAACATAAATACAAAGTCAGGTTGAAGCACTAAATCCATTTTTTGAATGTTACTCGCGCGCAGGTCGCTACCTGAAAGCTCAGCACTCGACCAAATACCTGCCAGTGCATTCGGCAAGGCTTTTGTAAACATGACACCGTTGAGGTTCAACATATTATGATTACTACTATAGGCGTAAACTTGAGGTTCAGAGGTGTTTAAACCCAAAATAATGGTATCTTCATTGGCGTTATACAAGCCTTCCCAATGGTCGACACTGTAGTCTTTCTTTTGAATATCAATGGAGAATGAATAATTTGAATCAAGCGTTAGCTTTATCGCTCTAAAATTTTCAGTACCTTGTTCAGGATCTGGGTTCATCAAATACCAATCACCAAGCAGTAAAGGAAGGTCAAAATGAGATAGATTGCTGTCACTTTTTGATTGCTGCTCGCTTGAAGCGACCTCACTCCCAAAAGCAACAAAACTTAAACAAGATAAAAATAGTAGAATCCATTTCATACGCGCCCCCTCGTTTTCTTTAAGCTTAGGCTCGTAATGATTAGAAAGCGAAAAAATATGATCCAAGTCACTAAATTTTAAGTGCGAAGTAACTTAAATGTCATTATTTAACGAAAAACAGAGCTAAATGCCCCTTAATATTGCGTGCTCTTTACGACAATCTCAACGGTTACAATCAGATATTCCTGTCAAATCATAGACACAAAAAAGCGAGCCTAAACTCGCTTTTTAAATAGTACGTCTTTAAACAATCACCTTTTAACAGGCATTCTGTTTATTTCTTGATCATATCCAGCATGATAGCAACTGATTCATCAAGATAAGCATCTGGGGCTTCGTAGTCTTTAGGGATATCATCCAACGTTTTAAATGCCTCTAACTTAGCGGCTTTTTGACGTTGATTGATACGATCTAGACGAAGCACATCCGCATCATCGCTCTCTTGCTGACGTACCTTTTCATTCAAAGAAAGGTCGTTATCATCTTTATCAGCCTTATATTTTTCAATATCTTGCGCGATAAAGCCAAACTCCATGTCTGTTGCAATACGAGCTTGGTGTTGAGCGGTCAAAGCAGCAACTTGCTCACCGTTACGCTGTAACACTGAGTAATTAGCTTTATCAATGCTGTCCCAAGGTAGAGCATTGTCTTCAACACTTTCACCAGTATCTGCTGGATCAATTGCCGTTGGGTAAGCAATATCAGGCACTACGCCCTTGTTTTGCGTACTACCACCATTGATTCGGTAGAATTTCTGGATGGTGTATTGAACGTAACCCAACTCTTTATCGAACAAATCATAAATATGATTCAAAGAGCGGTGTTGTTGCACCGTTCCTTTACCGAAAGAGTTTTCACCAAGGATGATAGCACGACCATAATCTTGCATCGCTGCCGCAAAGATCTCAGATGCTGAAGCACTGTAGCGATTTACCAATACCGTTAATGGACCTTGGTAACTAATTTCGCCGTCAGTATCACTGTTCACTTTTACACGACCGTAGCTATCACGAACTTGAACAACGGGTCCCTCTTTGATAAACAAACCAGAGAGTTCAGTTGCTTCAGTGAGTGCACCACCACCGTTGTTTCGCAGATCAACAATAATACCTTCAACACCTTGCTCTTTAAGCTCGGTGATCAGTTTATCGGTATCTTTAGAAAGACCAACATAGAAGCTTGGTACTTCTAGTACACCAATCTTCTTGCCATCTTTCTCGATAACTTCTGACTTAACAGCGCGGTCTTCTAAACGAATCTTATCGCGTACAATTGTGACAACGTGACTTTTTACATCTTTACCGTCTGGCAAGATCTGTAGCTTAACTTTAGTCCCTTTCGGTCCTTTAATTAATTGCACTACATCGTCTAAACGCCAGCCGATAACATCAACAATCTCTTCACCATCTTGACCAACTCCAACAATACGGTCGCCATCGCTCAATTGTTTGCTATTTGACGCAGGGCCACCAGCAACTAAAGATCGAATAACGGTGTAGTCGTCTGTCATCTGAAGTACAGCACCAATACCTTCTAGAGATAGATTCATCTCGGATTGGAATTGCTCTGCATTTCTTGGAGAAAGGTAACTGGTGTGCGGATCAACTTCTCGCGCGAATGCGTTCATGTAGATTTGGAAAGCATCTTCGTTGTGCGATTGCGTAATACGCTTCATCGCATTGTTGTAACGCTTTTCCAAAACTTCTTGAATCTCTGGCCACTCTTTACCTGTAAGTTTTAGATTCAACGCGTCGTATTTAACGCGCTTCCTCCAAAGCTCATTCACTTCAGCGATATCTTTTGGCCATTCCGCTTCGCTACGATTGAGCTCAATACTTTCATCAATATCAAACTTAATCTCAGTATCTAGTAAAGACAGCGCATATTGGAAACGTTCAAAACGCTTCTGCATGGACAAATTATAAACATCGAATGCAATTTGGTTATTACCGGCTTTCAGCTGATCATCAATTTGTTTAGATGAAGTAGCGAAAGAATCAATATCAGCTTGAGTGAAGATATTACGGTTATAATCCAGCATCTCTAAGTAACGATTAAAGATAGCTTGAGAGAAATCATCGTTGAGATTGAAGTGTTTATAGTGGGAACGAGTAAATCGAGAAGTAACACGTTTACTAGCAGTTTCGTGTTGAACCTCAGGAGCGAGTAGAGGTAAATCGTCCTGATTTAATTTGGCTTCAAGAGCCTGAGCTGAAGCTGCTAGCAAAAAGCTAGCAGCAATCAGTGTCAATTTTGAACGGCATTTCATGCGTAGGAGTATCTCCTTTAAGCGCGCAAGTGCTCCGCTTTAACAACCATTTGTAGGCCGTTTGCTAACTGAACACGCACATCTTCCTTATTGATTTCAACAATGGTCGCAGCCATGTTTCCCGTACCCATGTTCACATTTACTTCTTTACCAGTGATAAATTCATCGGCGTTCAAAGCGCGTGTTTCTACAGGCTTTTCTACTTTCGGTGCTTTAGGCGCTTGACGACGAGGCTGTTGAGCTTTCTTCGCTTTAGCTTTCGCTTTGCCTTCGTCGCGAGCTTTCTGTGCTTGTTCTTTACGACGAGCCTGAACTTTCGCTTTGCTTTCTGCAAGTGTCGCTTTAGCGTGTTCAACGTGCTCTTCTTCTAATGTGCCACAAACGTTACCGTCTAGGTCAACACGTTCTGCACCAGCTTTTACGCCGTGCAGGTAACGCCATGATGATGTGTACTGTCTTAACGCTGCACGAAGCTGAGTCTTACTTACTTTTTCGTCTTCATTTAGACGTTCAGCAAGATCTTGAAAAATACCAATTTTAAGTGGTTTCGCTTCACCTTCTAGAGTAAAGCATTTAGGGAAACATTCAGCAACATATGCGATAACTTCTTTGCTGTTTTTTAACTTTTCAGTGTTTTCCATGTGGGTTCCTGGTTTTTGCGGTTTTCCGCGAGCATTAAGAAAATATTTTTACGTATTATAGAGAGATGCTTGGGAAAAACCACAGTAAGAGAATAATTTATGCCTTGTTCGCGTGCGAATTAAGCAGCTTTTCCACTTCTGCCATGAAAAATGTTAGTCCGTCCTCGTCAATTTGAGAAAAACGGCCAACATTTGGGCTATCGATATCAAGAACGCCCGCTATTTTTCCACCAATCGAAAATGGTATAACGATTTCTGAGTTACTTGCAGCGTCACAAGCGATGTGTCCTTCGAATTCATGAACATCATGAATGCGCTGAACTGTATTCGTCGCGACCGCAGTTCCACACACACCACGCCCAACCGGAATTCGAACACAAGCCGGTTGACCTTGGAATGGGCCAAGCACAAGTTCATCTTTTTCCTTAGCTTGATCCTGCTTCATTAAATAGAAACCAGCCCAATTTAATTCATCCAACTCCATGAATAATAATGAGCTGATATTAGCTAGATTAGCAGTTAGATCGGGTTCTGATTCAATTAATGCAACGGCTTGTTTGGTTAAGCGTTGGTAATGTTCTATTTTCATATTAACTTCCAATTAAATTGAGACTTCCATTATCAAGAGAACGCAGTAAAATGCGGCCATCAAACTAAATAGGACTTATTCTCATTACAATGACCAATTCAGAAGACACTATTAGCCGTTCTTGGTTAATAACTCAAGTAAAAAAACACAAGTCCAAATTACTGTTTGCTAACATTATTGCCATATTTGCAACTCTCATTAGTGTCCCTATCCCGTTGCTCATGCCATTAATGGTTGATGAAGTATTACTTGATAAGCCGGCTTCTGGCTTAGAGATGATGAACCATCTACTTCCAACATCGTTGCAGACACCCACTGGCTATATTGCACTGACTTTGCTGTTAGTCATAATCATGCGTACTGTTAGCCAAGCGTTGAACATTCTACAAGGACGTCAGTTTACTCTCGTCTCCAAAACCATTACCTATCAAATGCGCAGCAAGATGATAGATAAGCTTGGCCGCATTAGTATTAGACAATACGAGACCAAAGGCAGCGGCGGTATTAACGCTCACCTGATAACAGACATAGAAACAATAGATAAGTTCATTGGTTCGACCCTTTCTAAATTTATCATCAGCTTCTTAACCGTTTTCGGTACCGCTATCGTGTTGCTATGGTTAGAGTGGCGTTTAGGACTGTTCATTTTACTGGTCAATCCTGTTGTAATTTATTTCTCCCGTAAACTAGGTAGCAGAGTCAAACACCTTAAAAAGTATGAGAACCAATCTTTCGAACGCTTTCAAAACCGTTTAGTCGAAACCTTAGACGGTATTTACCAACTGCGTGCGGCAAACAAGGAACGTATCTTTCTCGATGAACTTAAGGTTCAAGCAAACCAAGTGAGAGTCGATGCAGACAAATACGCTTGGCAGTCGGAAGCTGCGGGACGTGTTTCGTTTCTGCTGTTCTTATTAGGTTTCGAGCTTTTCCGTGCCGTCGCGATGCTAATGGTGTTATTCAGTGACTTAACGATTGGCCAGATTTTCGCAGTCTTCGGCTACTTATGGTTTATGTTAGGCCCGGTTCAAGAGCTGTTAGGGATTCAATTCTCTTGGTATAGCGCAAAAGCAGCACTTCAGCGCATCAACGACCTTCTTCAGTTAGAAGAAGAGAAGCGCCCTATCAGTAAAGTGAACCCATTTGATGAAGATCAAGAAGTGACAGTCGACATTGAAGAGGTTACATTCTCTTACACATTAGAAAACACTGTTTTAAATAGGCTATCGCTGCACATTCCAGCAGGTAAGAAAGTCGCTTTGGTGGGTGCGAGTGGTGGTGGTAAATCTACGTTAATCCAATTACTGATTGGTGTTTATCAAGCGGACTCTGGATGCATTCGCTATAACGGTGAAACCACCGACGACATCAGTTTTGATGTGATACGCAGTCAAATTGCCGTTGTTTTACAACAACCTATACTTTTTAACGATACATTAAGGCATAATCTGACCCTTGGTGCTGAATACGATGAAATGTCGTTGTGGCGTGCGCTTGAAGTCTCTCAAATGCAAGATGTCATCAAGCAACTCAGCAATGGCTTAGATACACAGATTGGTAGGAATGGCGTCCGACTGTCTGGCGGTCAACGACAACGCTTAGCAATAGCTCGTATGGTGCTGAGCAATCCTAAGTTTGTTATTCTAGATGAAGCGACCTCCGCACTGGATACAGCCACAGAGTCAGCACTGCATAAAGCACTGAGCGAGTTTTTGAAAGATCGCACAACTTTGATAGTGGCTCATCGCTTATCAGCGGTGAAACAGGCCGATCTAATCTATGTTTTAGAAGATGGTCAAGTCACACAGACGGGAACACATGGTGAATTGGTTGAACAACAAGGACTTTATCAAACACTCTACGGCAGTGTGCAATCGCACGCCTGATGTTTGTGCTCCTAAGTCTTTAAGTCGGGCATCTAGCCTGACTGACGCTTTAACTTGGGAGGTCGCGTGACCTCCCCATCCGTTACCAACTCTTCATCAACTAAGCAGCAGTTATCGACTCAACACCAGTGCGATAGTAGCTCTGTACGTCTTTGTCAGGGCTGCGAACTTCCCGTTGATAAAATGGACATCCCTTTGGGGAAATCCGCTTACTGCCCTAGATGCGGTACTCAGCTTTATAGAGGCGGCACCCCTAGCCTGTCTGGAAACCTAGCAATCGCTGTCACTTGTTTATTGCTATTTATCCCATCGCACTTTTTCGAATTCATCAGTATTCGCTTGATTGGTGTCATGATACCCGCGACTTTACCATCCGGCGTCTTTACCTTAATGGGCGAAGGTTTCCCTTTGCTTGGTTTGCTGATTCTGTTCTGCAGTTCGATCGCTCCGTTGCTTGTATGTAGCTCGGTGCTCATCACCCATGTATCACTGCGTTTTAAGATCTTCACACCCTTTCGCTATGCATTAGCCATTATTCAGACCCTCAAACATTGGATGATGTTGGATGTGTTTCTGGTAAGTTTGGCGGTCTCATGTTTCAAACTGCAAGATTACTCAGATATTTTTGTAGGCCCAGGATTGGTTGGCCTGATTCTTCTGCAACTTTTCAGCGTATTATTGGTAAGCCGTATCAGTGTGCGTCGCTACTGGGAAGCTTGGGCAAAAGAATCTGACTACTCTTTTGCTGAAAGTAAGAACATACACTGTCACAACTGCCACCTATCTCAACCGGATGGACATACTTGCGTGCGTTGTCACCATGACTTATACCACCGCAAGCCCTACTCTATACAGAAGACATGGGCTCTGCTGTTTGCCGCATCAGTGGCTATTGTGCCAGCCAACGTTATTCCGATTTCTATCCTTATAACAAACGGACAAAGGCTAGAAGACACAATAATTTCTGGTGTCGCGTCGCTGATAAATAGCGATATGTACGGCATTGCAGCGATCATTTTCATTGCCAGTATCGTCGTGCCCGTCGCGAAAATACTCGGCCTCGCGTACATCTTAATCTGTATCAAGATGAAGCGCGCCGTTTACCACAGACAACGCATGACCATCTATTTCATTGTGAAATGGGTAGGGAAATGGTCGGTGATGGACCTGTTTGTTATTTCGATCATGATGACCTTGGTCGACCGTGGACAAATTTTAAACTTTACACCAGGTTATGGTGCAGTCGCTTTTGGCGTCGTAGTTGTTCTCACGATGCTGGCAGCGGAAAGCTTAGATCCTAGGCTAATTTGGGATAACTACACCTCTAAAGATGAGTCAGTGAATGAACAACGATAACCAATCACAAACGTCATATTCACCAGAAGTAAGGAAAAACAAAGGCATCTCACCTTTGTGGATTCTACCGATATTAACCGTTGCATTAGCCGGTTGGTTGGTCATGAAATCGATACACGATGCTGGGCAACGTGTGCAGATATACTTCTCAGATGCCGCAGGTTTAGTCGCAGGTCGAACAACGATTCGTTACCAAGGCTTAGAGGTGGGTATGGTGCGTGACATCACCTTGTCCAAAGATTTATCGAGCATCTACGTTGATGCTGACATCTACCCAGAAGCTAAGAAGCTTCTCTCAAAAGGCACTCGTTTTTGGCTTGTGAAGCCAACGGCAAGTTTGTCGGGTATCTCAGGGTTAGACGCTCTTGTTTCAGGTAACTATATTGCTATACACCCGAGCGAAACCAAAGAAGACCCAGAAACCGTTTTCCAAGCCTTAGAATCATCCCCTTCCGACTTACTGGCTTCTGAAGGTTTGAATATTTCACTGACGACCAAAGATCTAGGCGGTGTGTCTGTTGGTTCTCAAATCGTTTACCGCAAAATTCCAATTGGTGAAGTTTACAACTACCAACTAAACGACAACGCTAAATCCGTTACGATTCAAGCGTCGATTAAAGACGAATACAGCCATATCATCACCGACCAAAGCCGCTTTTGGAATGTCAGTGGTTTGGGTGCAAGTATTGGTTTTTCTGGTGTTGATGTTCGCTTAGAAAGCCTCAGTGCTCTGCTTGGCGGTTCAATTGCGGTCGACTCTCCGGGAGAAGGCCAACCGGTTGAGATGAATACCAAGTTCAAGCTCTACCCAGATTTGAAAACAGCGGGTCGTGGTATCTCGATCAAGATCGCCGTTCCCGATGATAATAAGATCAGTGCAACGGGTGCTCCGATCATGTATCGAGGAATCGAAATCGGTCAAATCACTGACTTATCCTTAAGTGAAGGGCGCGAAAACGTCGTTGCATCTGCCGCTATCCAGCCTGCATTCAGTGACTTTTTGAATAGCGGCAGTCAATTCGTTTTAGAAGAGGCTGAACTATCACTTACTGGCATGAAAAACATTGCCAACTTAGTCACGGGCAACTTTCTAACCTTGGTTCCAGGCGAAGGTGAAAAAGCGCGTCGATTTACTGCGATCCGTAAAAACGAGTTCAGTCAGGAACAAGAAAAGTCGGTCGCGATTCGCTTAACCTCAAACAATTCATTCGGGCTGGATGTCGGTACACAGCTTCTTTACAAAGGTATTGCTGTTGGCTCTATCATCCATGTGGGATTGGTTGATGGTGTTGGGACGGGCTCTGATAAACACGAAGTCTTCATGGATGCACTTATCGATAATGAATACGCGCACCTTATCAAAAGCCACAACCGTTTCTTTGTGACAGGCAGTGCGACGGCAGAACTAACCGAATCAGGCCTGAGTGTTACGGTCCCGCCGGCGAAGCAGCTTCTTACTGGCTCAATTAGCTTTGTGAGTGAAGGCAAATCTGAGGCTAGAACGAATTACCAGCTTTTCCAAAGTAAATCGTTAGCAGAAATCGCCAAGTTTAATCAGTCGGGTTCAAAGACGCTTTCGTTGTTTGCGAGTGAACTACCATCAATTTCTAAAGGCAGCCCACTACTCTACCGCAACCTACAAGTGGGTAGTATTTCTGATTTTCAGCTTGCAGACGGTGGCGTAAGAATTAAGGTCACGATCGAAAATCGTTACACGCACTTACTCAATAAACATACCGTTTTCTGGAACCGTTCAGGCGTTGAGGTTGATGCGTCGCTATCGGGTATAAGTATTAAAGCTGCACCGGTTAAAACCCTTATCCAAGGCGGTATTGCTTTTGACTCTCTGCCGGGAATCGACAACAAACTCGGCGATGTGTGGAAGCTTTATAAAGATTCGAAATCCGCTCGAAAATTTGGCCGCGCGATTACCATCACCTCTTCCGGCGATCAAGAAGTCAGCAAGGGCATGGCGATCAAATATCAAGGTGTCACTGTTGGTGAGGTTACTTTGGTGATTCCGAACTTCAACAAGGGCGGTATTGAAATTACTGCGCGTATTTTACCAGAGTACGTCGACAAGATTGCGGTGGCGAACAGTCACTTCTGGTTGGCTGAACCTGAGATTGGCCTTAACGGCATCAAAAACGTCTCTGCGCTGCTCTCTAAGCACATAAATGTAGATCCTGGCAAAGGCGAAAGAAACACGAAATTTAAGCTCAGCAAAGGACCAGTGCAGCCTGAAGGTAAGATATTCCAGCTACAAAGCGAAACGCGAGGCTCGGTATCTGAAGGCACACCTATCCTATTCCGTGAGCTAGAAATCGGCAGTGTTATCGATGTTCAGCTAGGCGAGTTTGCTGACCGTATCATCTCTACAATTCAAATCGAGCCAGACTATGCCTACCTAATCCGCGCAAACACTGTGTTCTGGAACGTATCGGGCGTCGATGTCTCTATCGGTCTGTCAGGCGCAAACATCAAAGCTGGAACGGTAGACAGTTTATTACGAGGTGGTATTACATTCTCAACGCCACCGACGAATGAACTTCAACCAGTGGCAAGCGAAGATCAGTCTTTCTACCTCTATCCTAAAGCCGAAGATGAGTGGAAGTCATGGAGAACTGCGATTCCTCGCCCATAGTGAATCCCCTGACATTCCAGGAAGATTAATTCTTCATCAAAATGCAGCCATTCGGCTGCATTTTTGTTGTTTGCTATAAATATGGTTTAGGACGGCCTCATTTTGCTTTAAACTCCCCGCATTAATGCAATAAATCGAGATACTCTTTTGCACGCTAACGTATATATTCCTGAAGAATTCCTAACGCACATCGAAGCAATCATGCCTAGTCATCTAGATATGGCTTCTTTTGTCGCGTCATGCCAAAAACCACTTCGTAAAAGTATTCGAGTCAACACATTGAAAATCAGTGTTGAAGACTTCTTACTGCGAGCAAAAGAGAAAGGCTGGGAACTGGAACCTGTACCTTGGTGCGAAACGGGTTTTTGGATTACAGCGGACGAAAGTGAAGCGCCACTAGGTAATACGGCAGAACACATGTCTGGTCTTTTCTACATCCAAGAAGCCAGCTCGATGATGCCACCTTCGGCACTTTTCCAAGGCGAAGCTGATTACCAAGCGGTGTTAGACACGGCGGCTGCACCCGGTTCTAAAACAACACAAATCGCGGCGCTAATGAATAATCGCGGCGTATTGGTTGCCAATGAATACGCAGCAAGCCGTGTGAAAGTTCTTCATGCCAACATAGAGCGCTGTGGCGTGCGTAATGCCGCACTCAGTAACTTTGATGGTCGAGTTTTCGGTGGGTGGTTACCAGAACAGTTTGATGCTGTGCTGCTAGACGCGCCCTGCTCTGGTGAAGGTACGATTCGCAAAGACGCTGATGCGATGAAGAACTGGACGTATCAATCTGTAGTCGATATTGCTGACACTCAAGAAGATCTGATCGAAAGTGCTTTTCATGCTCTCAAACCTAACGGCGTGCTGGTTTACTCAACCTGTACGTTAAGCACGGAAGAGAACCAACAAGTATGTCATCACCTAAAAGAGACCTTTGGTGATGCGGTTGAGTTCGAGTCTTTGGAAAACTTATTCGACAATGCTAAAGCAACCACGACAGAAGAAGGCTTTCTACACATTTTCCCACAAGTGTATGATTCAGAAGGCTTCTTCGTTGCACGTATTCGCAAGCTAGCATCGGTTACTCCACCAGAAGTGAAAAAACGTTTAGGTAAGTTTCCATTCGAGAAAGCATCGAAAAAAGCACAACAAGAAGTGGCAGAACAACTTTCAACTGCGTTAGATATCGAACTCCCAAGTGATACTCAAGTTTGGATTCGTGACAAAGACGTTTGGCTATTCCCGGAAGCGCTAGAACCTATGATCGGTGAGTTCCGTTTCTCTCGAATGGGCATCAAGATCGCAGAAACTCATAAAAAGGGTTACCGCTGGCAACACCAAGTGGCAACGACGCTAGCCACAGGCAATGAAGCCAACATTGTAGACCTGAGCATCCAAGACGCTCGTGAGTGGTTCATGGGACGTGACGTTCGCCCTGAAGGCTTATCAGGTAAAGGCGAAGTGCTGGTTAAATACAACGGCGCGATCATTGGCCTTGGTAAATGGGTTGGTAACCGAGTTAAGAACGGTTTACCACGTGAACTCGTCCGCGATAAGAACCTGTTCTAGCTTCGTAGCACATGCTCTATCCCTGAACAAAGCGATACAGACGAATAAACAAAAAGCCCAAACAACGCAGGTTGTTTGGGCTTTTTCCATTCAATCTGTTTTTTGGGGAGACTAACTCAGTCAACGCAAATAAAAAGGTTGATGAATCAACGATTAATTACAAAAATATCAATTCAAGTCACTATTTACGTTATCAAAAATCGCATATCAGAAAAATTAAACTAGACTTCATTCTATTAGATAAACAATTACAAAGATTAGCGTAGGCTCTTCGGAGCCCTTTCCCCTAAGCCCAAACAGGAAGGTTTGGGCTTCTTTTTAACCGACAGACTCGCTTATTTGGTTAAGCGAATGCCTTCTTTGTCGATCGAAATTTTGCCAGACTTGTACAAACCACCAATGGTCTTTTTGAACGTACCTTTACTGGTTCTGAATGCAGAGAAAATCGCATCCGGTGAAGATTTGTCATTCAATGGCAAGAAGCCACCTTTCTTTTCAAGCAAATCTAGAATCTTAGTGCTTAGATCATCCATCTTAGCCACACCAATCTTCTGAAGAGACAGATCAATCTTACCGTCTTCTTCACGAACATTTTTAATGTAGCCTTTCAGAGTTTTACCGATGAACAGCTTACCGATGATGTCAGATGGGAAAATCATGCCCCAGTGCTCACCATTCACGATTGCTTTGTAACCCAATTGGCTACGTTCAGCGATGATAAGATCCACTTGCTCGTTTTGCTTATAAGTCGCAGGCGTGTTGTCTAACCACTTGTTGAACTTTGTTGTACCTACAATGCGGCTAGATGCTTTATCAATATATACATATACTAAGATTGACTGACCTTCGTTTAAACGGCCACGTTGCTCGCTGAAAGGAACCAATAGGTCTTTACCTTTTACGCCCCAGCTCATGAATGCACCAGTGCTGTTAACACCTTCAACCGTCATCAAGCCAAACTGCCCTACTTGAGCGATTGGTTTTTCAGTTGTGGCAGCGATCTGGTTGTCAGAATCAATGTATAAGAAAACATCTAGCTTTTGACCAATTTCAACACCTTCAGGAGTAAATCGTTTCGGCAGCAACACGGTTCCATAGTCGCTCGCGTCAAGGAATACACCGAAGTCTGCTTGTTTTACTACTTCTAGGTTGTTTATTTGACCAATATTAATCATCAAGATTGTCTCTACTTTAAATTTGGCGGAGATTATACGTGATCTCTGATATGCTTTCGCTAGTTTCATTCATATTTTTACATTCTAGGAGACATCGTTGATCACCGTTGACAAACAAGATGCGATAACACTTAAAATTAACCATGCGATGGCGAAGACCAAAAAGCTCGACATGGACGTTTATCTATTCATTCCCGGTGAACTCGGACTGACTCCTGAAGTACTTTCTGAAAGTGCCTTCTTCTACAGCTCAATTACTCAAAAGCGCGCTTACTATAGTGACAAGACACTATTACCACTAGTACATAGCCGCTTGGCAAAACGTGGACGCTTATCGACAACACAGTATCGTGTCAGTTTGAGTTTGTTCGCCTACCAATATGTTATTGCTTTAGATAAAGCAGTAAACAGCTTGAATAAAACTGATAGTGACGACGTAACAGCTGATGAGGTTGATGAAGTCATTGAGCTCGCGTTAGACATCTTGAAGAAGCTTCGTCGTAGTATTCCTTATGAAGAAAACCTAAAGCGCTATTATGCCAATATCGATAATTACCTTTCTTGGTATACGGAGCAAAAGTTCTTATCTTTGGTATCACATATGCCACGTGGCAGCGAATACTCGACGATAAAAGAGCGCCTCTTGACGCTTTGTGAAAAAGAGACAGCCCATCGAAAACTTAATCGCTACAACTCAGCTAAGGTACGTGAAGACGTCACCCGTCTGAGTAATAAGATGAGACTACTGCGACGTTTGATAGAACACCCTATCGTACTCAAGGAGAAGACCACCTCCATGGGTAAAAACGTCAAACGTGCCGTTAAAGGTATCGCGACTGGCTTAGTTATGGTGGTGGTGACGACAACCGTCATTTTGGCCCGTGATTTCTTGGGCGAAATTACGGCCTCTTTCATCGTGTCGATGTCATTTATCTATGCGTTGCGTGAAATCTTCAAAGATGACTTGAGAGACATCCTTTGGCGCTGGCTGCGTAAAGGCAAGCCGAAATGGAAGCGTCGTTACTATGACCCAACGACCAATAAGTCTGTCGGCCATAAGCTTGAATGGTTGGACTATGCGAATTTCTCCAAGTTAGCAGATCGTATTCAATCAATTCGTAAGAAGCGTGTAGTGCAACGTGAAGAGCAGATCTTGCATTATCGCTCTCATACTGAGATGTCGACATCGACGTTCATGAGTGGTTATGAAGAGACCCGTGAAACTTTATCCATCAGCTTAAGAGCGCTGACACGATTAATGGATAAGGGTTCAAATAAGGTATATCGCTTGAATGAAGGGCAAGTCAGCCGTGAATCAGTAGAAAAGCGCCACTTACTCAACCTGATCATTAAAGAAAATAATCACGATAACGAACCGACCTATTACCGTTGGAAAATCGTGATGAACCGTTCAAAGATCGTCGACATCGAGCAAATCACTCAAGAATCTTAATCTTGTTACGGTATGTGGATATTCAATTCACATACCGTTCTTGTCACTAATTCAACGGTTACCTTTTACTTTCAAACTATTTTCGAGACGGGACTTTCTTAATCGAAAGCGTTAGCGTGAACTCGGCCATCGGCTCGTCGCCATGCAAAGATGGGCAAGTCGCGATAATAGTTACGGGTTGATTCACTCGCTCCCCAGTGGACATGGTTTCTGCAAGCATAGTGTTGATCAACTCACCGTCGTGACAAGTGAAATGCACATCGCCTTCTGGACGCTTTAAGAAGTTACCCGTCACCTCTTTAAATGCCAACGAAATCTTTTCACCTTGCTGCTGAGATTTGCTCATCGCAAGAAAGCCCCCCGCCACATCAGCACCCACAGCCAATACGCCAAAGTACATGCTATTAAGATGGTTCTTCGTTCGTCTTTTAAGAGGGATTTTGACCTCAACATGTTGGTTATCCAGTGCGAGCAATTTTGGCCTGCACAGCCAGATCAGAGGCACTTTGAAAAAACCAAACATGCTCAAGTAGAAATTTGCTTTTTGTAGAGGGGTCAACATTCGGATTACCTAGTCAAATCAGTCATCAGACCAGTTAATCGATTAGCGATAGGGATGTCAAAAAAATGTTACAAAAAAGAGATATCATCGCATAATGATATCTCTTTCATTCTCAAAGCTTTAGCGCTTCAAGCAAGTTGATTTAACTTAAACAGCAAGCCGATTTATGCAGTCACGACCGTTTCAACACCTTCAAGGTCAGCAATGTAACCTTGTAGACGTGGGTAATCGACTAGACCTTGCGTAACTAGCAATACTGGCTTCTTCGCATGCAGTGTCGCTTTAACAATCATATCCAGTAAAGTAATCACCGCTTCATTTTGCGGATCAAAAGCGTGTTGCTGAGCTTCATTGTCCTTATCTACACCTAAAGTGAAAGATGCTAAGCTATCAACGTTTACCACAACACCATCAAAGTAATGCAGTAGACGTTCACTCAGTAGCACTGCAGACGGCACATCACACGAGAACAGCACTTTCAAACCATTCAGACCGCGTGGTAAACCTTGCTCTGCTAGCAGGTCAATGATCTTCGCAGCGTCGCTTAACGCACGAACGTAAGGCACAACCACTTCAACGTTGATGCCTTGCTCACGTAATGCCTTAATCACCTGACACTCTAAAGCGAAAGCCTTGCTGTACTCGGATGTCGCATAGCGCGCAACCCCACGAACACCTAAGGCCGGGTTTATCTCTTCGGCTTCACAGTTACCACCAAGTAACGAACGGAAGCCATAGCTATCAGCACTACTTAACGCAATACGAACAGTGGCGTGGTTTGGCTGAACGGCTGCTTGGATGGCAATAACCAAGGTTGAAACAAAATGTTCATCGACTGTTTTATCACCAAGGATCGCATCTAAAGAGGTTTTTTCGATATCAGTCAGTGTTTCTAAATGACTTTCAATACTTGGATGATAGAAGACACGATCCATGACCAATTCAGATAATGAAACGTATAAGTGGTTGGAATTATTATTATCGTTGTAAGAAGGCAGCACATCACCTAAAACAAGTTCTGGGTGCAAAGTGCTTTGATTTTCTTGAGTCATTGCTGCTCCAGCATTTTTATGTTGTGTTCAAACGAAAATACCGATAGCTGCCTGTTAATACAAGTGAAAATCCCTTATTTGACGCTGGCCTGCTGATAAAAATAAGAATATTAGCAATAACTGAGATAACTTTGACTCAATAGAGTTTATTCCTCTGTTCAATTCCGTTATCTTAACCACTTCGCAATAGAATAAAAAAGCTATCACATGCCATTAAAAACTGATGAGTTGAGAACCCAAGCTCTGGGTCCTATGCCAACTCCTGCCGAACTAGGCAATGCACACCCTATTACTGACGACGTTGCTGAGCGCATTAAAAATTCTCGCCGCCAAATCGAAGACATCCTAACTGGTCGTGATAACCGCCTATTAGTTATCGTAGGCCCTTGCTCTGTTCACGATACAGATGCGGCACTTGATTACGCTGAGCGCCTAAGCCAGATTCAAGACCAGTACAAAGATGAATTGTTCGTGGTAATGAGAACCTACTTCGAGAAGCCTCGTACGGTTGTAGGTTGGAAGGGTTTGATTACCGATCCAAACCTTGATGGTTCATACGCACTTGAAACGGGCTTGAACAAAGCGCGTAAGCTTCTGCTAGACATCAACAAACTTGGCCTAGCAACAGCGACTGAATTCCTTGATATGATCACAGGTCAGTACATTGCAGACCTTATCACTTGGGGCGCAATCGGCGCTCGTACAACAGAATCTCAGATTCACCGTGAAATGGCTTCTGCTCTTTCTTGCCCAGTTGGCTTCAAAAACGCGACTAACGGCAACATCAAGATCGCTATCGATGCTATTCGTGCTGCGCATGCTTCACACTACTTCTACTCTCCAGACAAAAACGGCCGCATGACGGTTTACCGTACTTCTGGTAACCCATACGGTCACGTTATTCTACGTGGTGGTGATAAGGGTCCTAACTTCGACGCTGAATCAGTAGATATTGCATGTAAGCAACTTGCTGAATTCGACCTGCCTCAACGTTTGGTTGTAGACTTTAGCCACGCTAACTGTCAGAAACAGCACCGTAAGCAGTTAGAAGTTGCACAAGACATTTGTGACCAGATCAAATCTAACAAGAATCAAATTGCAGGCATCATGGCAGAAAGCTTCATTAAAGAAGGCAACCAGCCAATGACCGACATCAACAACCTAGAATACGGCAAGTCTATTACTGACCCATGCCTAAGCTGGGAAGATACTGCAACTATGCTAGACATGCTTGCAACTGCAATTAAAGATAGAAACTTAGCTTAAGGACATAACACAATGCCATCATTTGACATTATCTCTGAAGTAGAATCAGTAGAACTACGCAACGCTGTAGACAATGCTAACCGTGAACTATCGACTCGTTTCGATTTCCGCGGCGTTGATGCAAGCTTCGACTACAAAGATGAGTCGGTAAAACTGACTGCTCAAGACGATTTCCAACTGAAGCAAATGCGCGATATCCTTCGTAGCAACCTAACAAAGCGTAATGTTGATCCTAACGCGATGGAAGCGAAGGCTGCAGACCAAACAGGTCGCACTTGGCACCAAACGGTTATCTTCAAGCAAGGCATCGAAACCGATGTTGCTAAGAAAATCGTTAAGCTAATCAAAGACAACAAAGTTAAGGTTCAAGCGGCTATCCAAGGCGAAAAAGTTCGTGTTACAGGTAAGAAGCGTGACGACCTACAAGCGGTTATGGCACTGGTTCGCAACGGTGAACTTGGTCAACCTTTCCAGTTTGATAACTTCCGCGACTAATTAATCTGGCTACGTGCAGCGGCACTTGTTCGCTGCTTACTAATCAGTTTAATGCGGCATTTAAAATAGCAAAAAGCCACTTCTTTATCGGAAGTGGCTTTTTATTTATCTAGGCGTTGTTACTAGCGCATTAGGCGTCAGCTTGAAGACAACTAGCATCTCTGTCTTTTAGCTCAACACCTTGGCTGAAGAAAGCTTCAGGTCTTTGCCTACCAGTAAATTGAACTCAACACTCGCTGGTGGAATAAACACACAGACACGCAAGCTCTCTGCTCTTGCTTTCTCGAGCTTGGTAGACAGTTCTCCACTATTCGCATAGTTTTCCCTTTCCGCATCTCGGCGACACAAGTCTATAAACTCGAATGGGCAATCACTCGGAGCAAGAACCAGTTCCGCTTCCTGCATTAAACGTAAAGCCTTCATTGGTAACAGCTCTATATCTTGCTCGAACTCAATCCAAGTTACCTGCCCTTCGCTATCAATGCCTTGTGTTAGCGCTTGTTGATAATAAGACTCTAACTGCTCTCTATCTGTTATCTGCTCAATAAAGCTAGATGACAAGAAGTGCTCCCAGAACTTACGACGCTCGTCGACGGTTGGGAATGACTCTTTGATCGAATTGCGTTTTGATGCACCGAAATCTGCTATCAAACCTATATTTTGTGGCAATACCGTTTCGAGTTTTTCTCTAATATTTCTCACCAAAACAGGTGATGCTCCCCCACTTGAGATCGCTATTTGGATTCGTCCGCGATTTATCATTGAGGGTGTGATGAAGTCACAATAGGGTAAGTCATCGACCACATTGACAAGAATACCCATTTTTTTTGCATCATTATGTACTTGATGATTTAGGTTTGGGTTGTCGGTCGTTGCCCACACTTGTAAGTAGTTTTTCGAGATAAGCTGTGACGAGTAAAAATTTTGAACCCAACGAAGTTTGTCTTCATCGGCTAGCTCTTTTAAGTAAGGTGCGACCTTAGGAGAAATCAAAGTTACATTAGCTCCAGCTCGTAGTAAACTGTCGACTTTTCGGCAAGCAACCTCGCCCCCACCAACCACTAGAATTGGCTTATTCTCTACATCCAAAAACATTGGGAAATAACGCATGTTCTTCCTTGAGGTGACTTCAATAACTATTCAGCCATGCTACCAAATTTGGAGCATATTCATAACTATCCAAGTGTAATAAAAATATTTATTGACCAAATTTCAATCTTTTTTAAGGCTAATACGCCAGCAATGCAACTCTCATTCAGAATATTTACCTAGTCTGCCATCAATGTAAAAACCTAAATCTCGTTGCACCAACAGTGTGAACCGCTGCACTATTTACATTCAGTTAACATTTGGTCATTCTAATTGTGTTCGGATTTGTGATTTCATTCAAAATTCTTTTTAAATTATACATTTGTGAAACTACGGATCCTTTCCTAACCTTATAAACAGTTGTTTAAATCGCACACGGTTTCATTTGCAAAATGCAACTTGCTTAATTTAAGCAACAAGGTCATAGACAACGCAACACACAAGAGACACTCAAAAGAGTATGAGTATCAGGTGTCACCTGGTTAACAAGGAAGGATACAAATGACAAATAAACTAACACTTCTTGCTTCAGTAGTAGCTGCATCAACTGCGATGATGGCAACATCAGCATCAGCGGCAGAAAGCACTCTGGACAAAGTCACATCTCAAGGTTTTCTAACTTGTGGTGTAAGTACAGGTCTTCCAGGGTTCTCTAACCCTAACTCAAAAGGTGAATGGGAAGGAATTGATGTTGAGTATTGTCAAGCTCTTGCAGCGGCTGTATTCGGTGACAAGACTAAAGTTAAGTATGTACCGCTAACAGCAAAAGAGCGTTTTACCGCGCTTCAATCTGGTGAAATAGACGTACTATCTCGTAACACAACATGGACGCTACATCGTGACACAGCTCTAGGTTTGAATTTCGTAGGCGTTAACTACTACGATGGTCAAGGCTTCATGGTTAAGAAAGAACTTGGTCTAACAAGTGCTCAAGAACTAGATGGCGCTTCAGTGTGTGTTCAATCAGGTACAACGACTGAACTTAACCTAGCCGATTACTTCCGTAACAGTGGCATGTCTTACAAGCCAGTGGTATTTGATACGGCAGCACAAACATCAAAAGGTTTCGACGCGGGTCGTTGTGATGTTCTTACAACTGACCAATCTGGTCTATATGCACTTCGCTTAAATCTTGCTGATCCTAAATCTGCGCAAGTACTTCCTGAAATCATCTCTAAAGAACCACTAGGTCCTGTTGTTCGTCAAGATGATGACAAATGGTTCAACGTAGCTAAATGGACACTTTCAGCGATGATTAACGCGGAAGAGTACGGCATCTCTTCTAAGAACGCTGATGAAATGCTTAAGTCAAAAGATCCAAACATCAAGCGTATTCTTGGCGTTGACGGTCCTAAAGGTAAAGGCCTAGGTATTCGTGACGATTGGGGTTACCAAGTCATTAAACAAGTTGGTAACTACGGTGAGAGCTTCGAACGTACTGTTGGTACAGGTTCACCACTACAGATCTCTCGTGGCGTAAACGCACTATGGAATGCGGGCGGCTTTATGTACGCTCCACCAATCCGTTAATAAATTTACAAGCATCAATTAGGGCGGACTTTTCCGCCCTATTTATTAAATGGATTTGAGGTTATAGCAGTATGAAACCTAATGAAACTATTTCTCCAACTCAAGAAAAACCACAGCCCAAAAGTGCCAACCTTTTTTACAACCCCACTTTTCGCTCAATTGTTTTCCAAATTCTCGCCGTCGCGGCGCTTTGTGCTTTCTTTTACACTATTGTAAATAATGCTCTCACAAACTTAGATTCCCGTGGTATCGCCACTGGTTTTGATTTTCTCTCCCAAGAAGCTGGTTTCGGTATCGGCTTAACACTGATTGAATACGACGAGACCTTCTCATACGGTCGTACATTCTTTATCGGTCTTCTCAATACCGCTTTAGTTTCAGTATTAGGCATTATGTTAGCCACAGTACTGGGCTTTAGTATGGGTATCGCTAGGCTATCTTCAAACTGGCTAGTTAGCCGATTTGCAGCTGTCTACATTGAGATATTCCGAAATATCCCTCTTCTTCTACAAATATTTTTTTGGTATTTCGCCGTTCTACAAGCATTGCCTTCCGCTCGTCAGAGTATGAGCCTAGGTGAAGCTATCTTCTTGAACGTACGAGGTTTGTACTTCCCTGCTCCAGTGTTAGAACAAGGCAGTAGCATTGTCGTCGCATCATTGATTGTCGGTATCATCGCTACTTTTGTTATCAACATCTGGGCTAGTAACAAACAGAAACTTACCGGCCAACAAACACCGATGTTTCGAATTGCTGCAGCGTTGATTTTAGGCTTACCGTTGGTGACTTACTTTGTTATGGGTATGCCTATCTCTGCAGAGTACCCTGTTCTGAAAGGGTTTAACTTCAAAGGTGGTATCAGCATCATTCCTGAATTGGCAGCATTGATGCTTGCTTTAAGTATCTACACAGCAGCGTTCATTGCCGAGATTGTTCGTTCAGGTATTAACGCCGTAAACCATGGGCAAACAGAGGCTGCTATGTCTCTAGGAATCCCACGATCTAGAACCCTTAAGCTTGTCATTATCCCACAGGCATTAAGAATTATTATCCCACCACTAACCAGTCAGTACCTAAACCTGACCAAAAACTCATCACTTGCGATGGCCATTGGTTACCCTGATCTTGTCTCTGTATTTGCAGGAACAACATTAAACCAAACTGGACAAGCTATCGAAGTAATCGCGATGACAATGGGCGTCTACCTGACCTTGAGCCTATTAACATCTGCTCTAATGAACATATACAACCGCAAAGTAGCGTTGGTGGAGAGATAAGATGAGTACACATCAATTTCAACCTGATCTTCCGCCTCCAGCGAATACCGTTGGGCCAGTCGGTTGGTTAAGAAAAAATCTATTTAATGGACCAATTAACAGCGTCGTCACTGTGGTTCTTGCTTACTTTGCTTTTACCCTTATATGGGCAGTAGCGGATTGGGCATTCATCAGTGCCGACTGGATAGGAACCACACGCGATGCCTGCACTAGCGAAGGCGCTTGTTGGGTCTTTATTAGCGTTCGTTGGGAGCAATTCATGTATGGCTTCTACCCAGAAGCTGAACTGTGGCGACCTCGCCTCTTCTACGCAACGTTAGCCATTTTTGTAGCCTTACTGGCCTACGAAAAAACACCTAAACGTACGTGGATCTGGTTGTTCTTCGTAAACATCTACCCATTTATCATTGCTGGCTTGCTATACGGTGGTGTCTTTGGGTTAGAAGTTGTCGATACCCATAAATGGGGTGGTCTACTGGTCACACTGATCATCGCACTTGTTGGTATTGTAGTATCACTCCCTATTGGTGTTGCACTTGCGCTTGGGCGTCGTTCAGAGATGCCGATCATTCGTAGTATGTGTACCGTATACATCGAAATTTGGCGTGGCGTACCGCTCATTACCGTTCTATTCATGGCCTCAGTTATGCTCCCGCTCTTTTTATCAGAAGGAACAGAAACCGATAAGCTGATTAGAGCCCTTGTTGGGGTAGTACTATTCAGTGCAGCCTACATGGCAGAAGTAATTCGTGGTGGTTTACAAGCAATACCAAAAGGCCAATACGAAGCGGCTGATGCTCTGGGACTAAGCTACTGGAAAAAGACAGGGCTTATCATTCTTCCTCAAGCTCTTAAAATCACGATTCCTTCAATTGTGAACACCTTCATTGGTTTGTTCAAAGATACCAGTCTTGTTTTGATTATTGGTATGTTTGATGTGTTAGGAATTGGCCAAGCCGCGAATACCGACCCTGAATGGCTTGGGTATTCAACAGAAAGTTATGTATTTGTCGCGTTAGTGTTCTGGGTGTTCTGTTTTGGCATGTCGAGATATTCGATATGGCTAGAAAACAGACTTCACACCGGTCACAAACGATAATTAACAAGATCAAGGACGTATTATGACGCAGCAGACAGAAAACAACTCTCAAGGTCTTATGATCGAGTTGAAGGACATGAACAAATGGTACGGTGAATTCCACGTACTTAAGAACATCAACCTAGAAGTTAAAAAAGGCGAGAAAATCGTTATCTGTGGCCCTTCCGGCTCAGGTAAATCAACGATGATCCGCTGTATCAACCGATTAGAAGAGCACCAAAAAGGTCATATCTTTGTTTCAGGTAATGAATTGACGGAAGATCTCAAGAACATCGAAGCCGTTCGCCGAGATGTAGGCATGTGTTTCCAGCACTTCAATCTGTTTCCGCATCTGACGGTATTAGAGAACTGTACTTTGGCCCCTATCTGGGTCAAAAAGATGCCGAAGGAAGAAGCTGAAGCGATTGCGATGAAATACCTAGAGCGTGTGAAAATTCCTGAGCAAGCAGACAAGTTCCCAGGTCAACTTTCAGGTGGTCAACAACAGCGTGTAGCTATCGCTCGCTCTTTGTGTATGAACCCTCAAGTGATGCTGTTTGATGAGCCAACGTCGGCACTCGATCCAGAAATGGTTCGTGAAGTATTAGACGTAATGGTTGAGCTAGCGGAAGAAGGCATGACAATGCTTTGTGTGACGCACGAGATGGGCTTTGCTAAAGAGGTAGCAGATCGCGTTATCTTCATGGATGCCGGTGAAATCATAGAAGAGAACAACCCTGTCGACTTCTTTGAAAACCCACAATCAGACAGAACGCAGAACTTCTTAAGTCAAATATTACACCATTAATGTGTTATGATGCATAAACTATAGAGGCGGCTTAGGTCGCCTCTTTATTTTTCAAGGTTATAGATGGTTTTCTAAAGTTCTAAATAACTGGCTATGACGACTAAAGGTTGAAGATCGTATTTTAGCTGTACTTAATTACAGCCTAAAGAAACACTTTGTTACACCTTCAGAAACACTTAACCGACTATTTTGATTATTATTTTACGTATACAGGAGGAATGAAAGACTTGATTTTTCGAACTTTCACCCCCATAAATGTACTAATAACTAGTGAAGTCACCTTACGAGGAAGATTATGAACAGCCCTATGTTTTCACGCACAGCATCTCAAGAAAGTGCTCTGCAAACCAATAAAGTGTTGCGTAACACCTACGCATTACTGTCTATGACACTACTTTGGTCTGCTGTTGTAGCAGGCGTATCCATGGCGATGAACCTTCCTCGCCCGGGTCTTATTATCATGCTTGTTGGCTTCTACGGCCTACTTTTCCTAACAGAGAAGAACCGTGACAACAGCATGGGTCTAGTCTTCACATTCCTATTTACAGGTTTCTTAGGCTACACCATTGGTCCAATTCTTAATATGTACGTTGGCGCAGGCATGGGTGATGTAATCCTAACTGCACTTGGCGGTACAGCACTGGCGTTTATGGGCGCATCAGCTTACGCGCTAACAACTAAGCGTGACCTGTCGTTCCTTAACGGCATGCTATTAGCTGGTTTTGTAGTACTGCTTGTAGGTATGGTTGCAAATATCTTCCTACAGATGCCTCTACTATCATTGGCAATGAGCGGTATGTTTATCCTATTCTCGACTGGTGTAATCTTGCTAACAACGCAAAGCATCATTCGTGGTGGTGAAACGAACTACATCTCTGCAACGATTAGCTTGTATGTTTCTATCTACAACATCTTCATCAGCCTACTAAGCATCTTAGGCATTATGGGTAACGACGACTAATCGCTTCCATCACTGAATCATATCTAGCCCAAGAGCCTATCTCTTGGGCTTTTTTTATCCATAAGTGCAATATTTTTTGAGATAGCTACAATTTCTGTTGAGAAAGATAAACTTGGTCATGTACTCTATCCGGATAGTTAATTGGACTCTGGATTAAACATGTTTGAATATAACGGCAAGCAAATCGAAACCGACGCTCAAGGTTATCTGTTGGATTACACTCAATGGGAAGAAGGTATGATTGAAATTCTTGCTCAAGATGAGGAAATTGAACTTACTGATGCACACTTAGAAGTCGTACATTTTGTAAGAAGCTTTTACGAAGAGTTCAACACCTCACCAGCGGTTCGCATGCTCGTGAAAGCAATGGAAAAAGCTCACGGTCCAGAAAAAGGCAACAGTAAGTACCTTTTCAAATTATTCAAAAAAGGCCCTGCCAAACAAGCAACCAAGCTCGCCGGTTTACCTAAACCAGCAAAATGCTTGTAGAACTAAAATAGCGCTAGGTTGATCTCAACGTAAAAAGTTAAATACTGTAGTGTCCTACAGTATTTTAAACTCCCCTACACGTACGTCCTGCCGCTCATGATCTTTAACTTGATGCATGACGACATTGTCTACTGTTGCGCTCGGTGGTCCAAGATTAAGCCAAGCGTGTAACTTCTCAAGTTTCAGCACCTCTCCGACCGCTAACACTTCAACTCGATCATCATTTAGGTTCTTTGCATAGCCGGAAATGCCCAAATCCTGCGCCTGCCTACTGGTGTGATAACGAAATCCAACACACTGAACTACGCCTGACACGACAAAAATATACTGCAGAGTATCCATAACGTTGCCTCATAAATTATATGGATGATACAGTTGCGATTCTATTCATTCACCATTTATTGGTGGGCTTACTTCGAGTATTACAATTATGAAAGAAATCCCGTTTCGTTGGATTGACAAATATCTCATTCACCTAAAAATCCAAGAAAAGTTCTATCTACTATTCTTATTACCTCTTATCGCCCTAGTTATACTGACTCTAGTTTTAGATAGTGCCGCGGACTCTTTACTTGCTCACCTTTACCAGGATGAATTACACCTGATGAAAGGACTGATTGAAGCTGGACAACTCACTAAAGATCAGGTGTCTCAACTCATTAGTAATTCTGAAACCATCTCTTTAGGATATGGTGCAGGATCTGTTTCTGTCATGAATGGCGCCTTCAGTTTAGTCGCAAGCCATGACCAAAACTTATGGTCAGCTCTATCTACTACTCAGGTTTCGATTATTGCGGTAACTCTCACGCTTATAGCTCTGGGTGTTTACTACATCATGACTTTCATCGGTGGTGCTATGTTCTCAATGAACAAAGCTCTCAGCACACTTGCGAGTGGTGATTTAACTTGTCGTATGAACTACTTTTTAGTTCGCGATGAGTTCAGTGAAATTGCTATTACTATCGATAAGGTAGCGGAGCGTGAGCAGAACATGGTTCTCTCAATCCAAGAGTCTGTTGCACTCATGCAGCAGATCAGTTCGGATTTAAACCAATCAACGCAACAGAGTTCAAATATCTCAAGTAATCAACAAGAGCATTTGAATAGCCTCGCGAGCGCCACTGAACAAATGGCAGCAACGATTCGCGAAGTCGCTACCCTTGCCCATGATTCGAGCACTCAAACGATGGACGCTCGCGGTGTCGCGCAAAGTGGTCAAGTTAAGGTTTCTAATACTTTGGAATCGATCTCTAGCTTATCCCAAGAGATCCAATCAGCTTCGCAAGCAGTAGAAGAACTCGATGCTAATGCGGCGCAGATCGATGAAGTAGTAGCAACCATCAATGGTATCTCTGAACAAACTAACCTGTTAGCACTAAACGCTGCGATTGAAGCTGCTCGAGCTGGAGAACAAGGCCGTGGTTTTGCAGTTGTTGCTGATGAAGTTCGCGCCCTTGCAGGACGAACTCAACAAGCGACAGTTGAAATTCAGAGCATGATAGAATCATTACAACGTAACAGCCAGTCGTTAACAAAACTGATGGAAGTGACAGTGAGCAATGCTAATGAAGGCCAAACACTGATGTCGGAAGTGAACGTTGAAATCGGTTCTTTAGCTGAGAAAAACCAGTCTATTTCTGATAGTAGTACTCAAATTGCTACTGCTGCAGAAGAGCAAGGTGTCGTTGCGGATAACATTGCACAAAGTGTTGAAGAGATTCGTCATCAATCAGACGGCATCTGCGAGATGATCAGTAAGAGTAACTCTAACGTTGACCAACTTCGTAAGCAAAGCGATACGATGGAAGGTTTGCTGACAGGTCTTAAAGCTTAATACTGATATCTAGCCATCATCTAATGATTGTTCAATACAAGGGCTGCTTTTGCAGCCCTTTCTTATTTGCTTTTCCCTTGTACTTCCCCGACAATACCTCTCCTTCAAATTCAACAAACAGAGTAAATTATGACTCCTTCAATTCATCTAGCTAAAGGCCGAGATAAATCACTACGCCGTAAACACCCTTGGGTATTTTCACGCGGTATCGATAAGGTCGAAGGCGAACCACAACAAGGTGAAACTGTAGACGTATATGCTCAGAATGGTCAATGGCTTGCAAAAGCGGCTTATTCTCCAGAATCTCAAATTCGAGCTCGTGTTTGGACATTTGAAAAAGAAGAGATCAACAAAGCGTTCTTCGTAAAACGAATTCAAGACGCGCAATCACTGCGTGAAGACATCATTGAGCGTGATGGTTTAACCGGCTACCGCCTTACCGCAGCAGAGTCTGATGGCCTACCGGGTATCACTATCGACAAATATCAAGACTTCCTAGTTTGCCAACTTCTAAGTGCGGGCGCTGAATTCAATAAGAGCGTATTGATTGAAGCTTTAATTGAATGCTTCCCAGACTGCAATATTTACGAGCGTTCAGACGTAGCGGTCCGTAAAAAAGAAGGCCTAGAACAAGTTGTTGGTGTACTTCACGGTGAAGAGCCACCAAAATCTATCGTCATTGAAGAAAACGGCGTCAAAATCAGCGTAAACATCATGGACGGCCACAAAACTGGCTTCTACATGGACCAACGTGATAGCCGTAAAGAATCAATGAAGTATGTTAAAGGCAAAGATGTGCTTAACTGTTTCTCATACACTGGCGGCTTTGGTCTTTACGCACTGAAAGGCGACGCAAAACGTGTAATCAACGCAGATGTGTCTCAATTAGCTCTTGATACAGCTAAGTTCAACGCTGAACTCAATGAGTTTGATATCTCAAAAAAACGTGCGGTATTCCTAAACGCAGATGTATTCAAACTACTTCGCGAATACCGAGATCAAGGCACTAAGTTTGATGTTGTTATCATGGATCCGCCGAAGTTTGTTTCAAGTAAAAACAACTTAACTTCAGGTGCTAATGGCTACAAAGACGTGAACATGCTTGCAATGCAAATCCTAAATCCTGGTGGCACTCTACTTACCTACTCTTGCTCTGGCTTGATGGGTACTGATTTATTCCAAAAAATCATCGCTGACGCTGCACTAGACGCAGGTAGAACAGTAAAATTTGTCGAGCGCTTCGAGCAAGCCGCTGACCACCTAACAGATACAGCGTACCCAGAAGGTTTCTACCTAAAAGGTTTTGCCTGTAAAGTGTTGTAACCGTAGCGTGTTATAACTTCAATGTAAGGTCTTCTTAAGAGCGATTACTTTACTAAATTAAGATATAAAAAAGGGCCTTTCGGCCCTTTTTGTTTAGTTACTTGTTGTATCGTATATCTTCAGTAAGTCACCTAGGATTGCGCTCTCAGATAGACCAGCGTACTGGCCAGCAGCTCCTTCAAGAACAATTTGTTGACTATTTTCACCAGCCGAAGTCCCTGCGTCAGAGATTGTAACAGTTAAATCACCGTTACTCTCGACAACTCCTATTTGATTATTGTCTAGTAAACTCTGAACAGTATCGTTCCCATCAGTGTGAAGTATTTCAGATAAATCGATCTTATCCTGCCCTCTTGTGAAGTCAGTAATAACATCTCTTTCACCATCTCTAATATCGACCTGAGAACTAGTCGTGTCCTGATCCACAAACTTAAAGATGTCGTCATCACTGCCGCCAGTTAATATGTCGTTACCAAGACCACCGATAAGAATATCATCACCAGCTCCACCCTTAAGTGTATCATTGCCTGTTCCGCCTCTTAAGCCATCGGTACCTTCACCGCCATTAATGACGTCATCGCCTGACCCGCCAAATATAACATCTGAGCCACCTTCTCCGTAGATATAGTCACTACCACCGCCACCATGAGCAACATCCAAGTTCGCTGTACTATTTCTAGTTGCAGCTATTTCACTATCTTCACCTTGATTAGGGTTAAGTATTACGGTCGAGTCACTGCCTTGAGTGAAAACATCTTTAATATAAGTGTTTATTGCATCTTGGTTAGACGCTTGCCCAGTATTTTGGTCCAAGACAGCATGACTATCACCAAGATAAATCACATCGTCGCCCTGGCCAGTCCAAACGGCGTCGCCAGCATCACCAACATTGATTGAAACACCTTTATTGATATCAACATTGTCTACAATTTTGTTGTAACCCGCTTGTCCATTGGTAACTGCGGGTGACCCTATCCAACTCAAATTATCATGAAGGACTTTAACAGAATCAATCATCTTGCCTGTAGATGACACATCTACGCTGCCTTTTGAACCCATAACATCAAATGAAATGTTACTACTGCTTGTATCGCCATCACCATCTTTTAATGTGTAATCGAAGTCTACGGTTTCAGGTCTAGCTTGTGGTTTGCCACCAAACTTGTAAGAACCCGTATCCATATCGATACTCAAAGTGTACTTGCCATCGACCGTAACTTTTAACTCGTTTGTTGACTCATCTTTGGTAAAGCTAATCTTAGAGTTCTGTCCTGTAGAACTGATAGTTGAGCCATCAAAATTGAAAGTAACACCATCAATAACTAACTGGCTAACGTAACCACCATCAGCACCAAAACCACCATTAGACACCAATGAACCGCTGACGGCTTGGATTACTGGTTGCGTCAATATATCTGTTAATTGACTCGGTTTATCAATGACAATTGCTGATGAATCAGTTCCGGTGAAACCATCGTGAGAAACCAAATTAATTTGTCCCTTATCAACACTCCCTCCGGTGATACCTATAGCTTGAGAAGTAATACCATTATCATTTAAGTGGTCGGTCCAAGCCTTCGCCTCATTAGCATCAATTCTGTCATTTCTATTTGGGACTCCGTCTGAAATAAAGTAACTGACATTATTCGCATCAGGTAATCTACTATCTTCATCGTGGTCCCATGAAGTGCGGGCTTTACGTAAAGCATCATCATAATCGGTATTATTCTGAGGTTTTAGCTTATTGATTTCTGTTATCGCCTCACTAACAGAGAACCAAGATTTACTGCCATCACGTATGAGTGACGCGTCCCCAGTAAACGTTACGATTTGCACTTTTACATCGCCAAGAGTGTCATATTGCAACAGCATCTTAGCAACTGACTCTTTTAAAATATCTAAACGAGATTTACCCGACACACCAGAGTCATAGCCCATTGATCCTGATACATCTATGACTAACTGAATATTCGTATCTGATTTTGTTTCTGGGGTAACTAGCACATCAATAGCTGTTGCAACAGGCTGATCATCTTCAATCGAAACCGTAATTTGCCCCCCTGAACTCTTAAGCCCCGAAGTGTCTTTAGCAATGACCGGGATCTGAATGACTAGATTGTCTTCGCCATTAGTATTGGGGTGATCTACCGGAGCTTTCAATTGTATGTCGTAGTGGCCATTTCTATCCAATGTTACTTCAATAACAACTTTTCCGTTAGCAGTACCAGTAAGTGCATGACCATCAGGCGATACCGCCCAATCAATAGTATGCCCTTCTGATGTCAAAGGCTGACCGGTCGATGTTGTAATGTTGATTGAGCTTGTTTCACTAAACACAGTGTCAGACAAGTTGTTATTAGCGTCAGTAATAACAAGATTACCTTGTATAGAGTGACCATCCGTAGAGTCAGTAGGTAACCCAATAGTATCAGTGATACCACCGTTTAGGCCTTCTTCTGAAACGCTAACTGATTGGTTTTTGATTACAGGTGCAACTTCATTATCGAGTATAAAACCTGTGCCAGTGTCTCTGCCAATAGTAATCGTATAATTTTCAGTATTTTCTACAAGAACGTCATCTAATGTCGGAACGATAACTTTAAAGTAATATACGCCTTTAGGCACGACAATAGATTGTCCATCTGCGCTCAATGTGACGCCATTAGTAAACGAAATGTCTGATTTTCTAACATCACTACTATTAGGGAGGTTTATTGAGTATGTTACGTCTACATCAGAAGAACCAGTAAGTAAAACGCTATACTCTAAGGTCCCACCCTCAATTACCGAACGAGCATTGGCAACATTTACAGTTGGTTTATCAGCAGCGTCTTCATTTATAGAACCCGTAGCTGAAACCCCGAGCTGACCACTATTAATGATTACATCCTTACTAGCATCAGTTGAAGATTGGAAAGGTATCTCACTCAACTTAATCCCAAAGTCTTCTGATGTTTCGAAACGGTTATCATTTACTGTATCTACATTAACTTTGAAATCCGTAACTTTCGCAGGAAGCGTGAATGTGCCATCCACTTCATTTACCGAAATAGTCTTAATCACTCCGCCAGAAACATAAGTGACTGTAACCCCAGCAAACGGTTTACTAATGTCCGCGGCTAAATCCTCAAGGTTTGCTTTGCCAACGCCATTAGAAAATTCAAACTCGACTTTCATCTCAATCGACGCTTCAGACACCTTCGACAGATGCCCATCAAATACAGCAGTGTTTCCTTCATCAACAGTATTAGCATTCGTCAATGTAAGCGTAGGGTTATCTGTATGATCTAACTTAATTGTACCCTGACCTTTCAGATCAGAATTCGCTTCATCAATACTTGAAGTTCCACCTACCTGAGATTTTGTATCAACAATATGTAGCCCAAAACGCTCGGTCCATTCAAATTTATCATCTTGCACGGTTTGCACCGTTACACGAAGTTCGGTAATACCCGCTGGGATTTCTACGAAACCGTTTACTACATTAGCAACCTGGAATACACCCTGAGCATCTTTGTATTCGTAAGTTAAGCTGTTTGGATCAATATCATCCGACTCGGTATCGTAACCATTCGTTGTCGCTTCAAATTTAACATACTGTTTTTCAGACGAAGCTTCATTTAATGTCACTTTAAAGGATGCTTTATCACCTTCATTCACAGGCACAGCATCGTGGACTTTGATTGTTACGTCGTCATCTTTGATGGTCAGC